>NZ_JACVTT010000054.1:0-32102 GCF_016624665.1 Stenotrophomonas sp. S39
GGCATGGCCCGGCGCTACCTGGGATCTCCATTGGTAGCGCCGGGCCACGCCCGGCGGATCGGCACCGGGGCCAGCGGCAGGGTCCCCGCGCATGGCGATGGGTCCGTCGGATCGGCGCCCGCAGGCCACGGGGCGCGGCCATGCCCGGCGGGTTGACCCCTGCGACAAAGTGAAGCAGCGCGTCACCCGGTCGCATCCCGGCTTAACCAAATCCTCCTAAAGTGGTCCGGTATCCCACCCGTACCCGGCAGGAGGCGTCCCTTGGACGCGTTGTTGTTGTCGCGGATCCAGTTCGGATTCGTCATCAGTTTCCACGTGCTGTTCCCCGCCTTCACCATCGGTACGGCCAGCTGGCTGGCCTTCATCGAATGGCGCTGGCTGCGCACGAAATTGCCCGTCTGGCGCGACCTGTATTTCTTCTGGCAGAAGATCTTCGCCGTGTCCTTCGGCATGGGCGTGGTCAGCGGCATCGTCATGGCCTTCCAGTTCGGCACCAACTGGCCGCGGCTGAGCGAGGTGGCCGGTACGGTCATCGGCCCGCTGCTGACCTATGAAGTGCTGACCGCGTTCTTCCTGGAAGCCAGTTTCCTCGGCGTGATGATGTTCGGCTGGGGCCGCGTATCGCCGCGCCTGCATTTCCTGTCCACCTGCATGGTGGCGCTGGGCACGCTGTTCTCCACGTTCTGGATCCTGTCGTCCAACAGCTGGCTGCATACGCCGGCCGGCTACGAAATGATCAACGGCATCGTGCACCCGGTGGACTGGTGGCAGGTGGTGTTCAACCCGTCCTTCCCGTACCGCCTGGCGCACATGGCGCTGGGCTCGTTCATCACCACCTGTTTCGTGATCGGTGGCGTGGGCGCGTGGTACCTGCGCAAGGGCACGCACGTCGAAGCGGGCCGCCGCATGCTGGTCGCGGCGGTGGCGTTTGCCGCGTTGACCGTGCCGGTGCAGATCTTCGTCGGCGACATGCATGGCCTGAACACGCTCAAGCACCAGCCGATGAAAATCGCCGCGATGGAAGCGCACTGGCATGAAAGCAAGGCAGGCGAGGGCGTGCCGCTGGTGGTGTTCGCGCTGCCCAACGAGAAGGAGCAGCGCAACGATTTCGAAGTGGCCATTCCGAAGCTGGGCAGTGTGATCCTGACCCATTCGCTGGACGGGACGTTCGATCCGCTGACCTCGGTGCCGGCCAGCGAACGGCCACCGGTGACGCCGGTGTTCTTCGCCTTCCGCATCATGGTCGGGCTGGGCACGCTGATGCTGTTGCTGGCCTGGGTCTCGGCCTTCCAGCTGTGGCGGAAGAAGCTGCTCGATTCGCCGTGGCTGCTGCGCGGCTGGAACTGGATGCTGCCCAGCGGTTTCATCGCGCTGGTGTCCGGCTGGTTCGTCACCGAGATGGGGCGCCAGCCGTGGGTGGTCTACGGCGTGCTGCGCACCGCCGATGCGGTGGGCCCGCAGAGTGCGTGGATGACCGCGCTGTCGCTGGCGGTGTACGTGGTCGGCTACGCCTTCGTGTTCGGCTGGGGCATCTGGTACCTGGTGAAGATCCTGCGCCACGGCCCGCAGCCGTATGTGGAGGGCCCCTCGCTGGACCACGGCAGCCACACCCCGGCGCGCCCGCTGTCGGCCGCCGACGAGCCGCTGGAGGAGCGCTGATATGGACCTGATGACCTGGCTGCCGGTGGCGTGGTTCGCGGTGATCGGCTTCGGCGTGCTGATGTACGTGGTGCTGGACGGCTTCGTGCTCGGCATCGGCATCCTGGCCCCGTTCGCCGAGGACGAGGACCAGCTGGACCTGATGATGAACACCGCCGCGCCGATCTGGGACGGCAACGAGACCTGGCTGGTGCTGGGCGGCGCCGGCCTGCTGGCGGCCTTCCCCAAGGCGTATGCGGTGCTGCTGTCGGCACTGTACCTGCCGGTGCTGCTGCTGGTGGTAGCGCTGGTGTTCCGTGGCGTGGCGTTCGAGTTCCGCTTCAAGGCACACCGTTCGCGGCGGCTGTGGAGCGTGGCGTTCGGTCTCGGTTCGCTGCTGGCCACGTTCGCGCAGGGGGTGATCCTGGGCACGCTGGTGCAGGGCCTGCCCCTGCAGGACGGCGTCTATCACGGCGGCCCGTTCGCCTGGTTCAGCCCGTTCGCGATGCTGACCGGTGCCGCGCTGGTGGCCGGCTACGCGCTGCTGGGCAGCACCTGGCTCATCCTGAAGACCGAGGGCCGCGTACAGGCACTGGCGCGGCAGATGACCCGGCCGCTGGTGGTGGCGGTGATCGCGGCGATGGGCCTGGTCAGCAGCTGGCTGCCGTTCCTCGATTCGCGGTTGATGGATCGCTGGTTCAGTGATGGCAATTTCTGGTGGCTGTCGCCGGTGCCGTTGCTGACCCTGGCGGTGGCCGCCGCGCTGTGGCGCAGCGCCACCCATCCACGCCGCGACCTGCCGCCGTTCCTGCTCAGCCTGGCCCTGTTCGTGCTCGGTTTCGCCGGCCTGGTGCTGGGCATGTGGCCCTACCTGCTGCCGCCGTCGATGACGCTGTGGCAGGCCGCCGCACCGGCCTCCTCGCTGGGCTTCACCCTGGTCGGGCTGGTGGTGCTGCTGCCGGTCATCCTGGGCTACACGGCCTGGTCCTACCGGGTGTTCCGCGGCAAGGTACGCGCCGACGCCGGTTACCACTGAAGGATGTGAACGGGGAGCGGCCGGTGACCGCTCCCCGTTTCGGTTTGTGAAACATGTATTCCCTGCGCGGGACGTGCTAGCGTTCGCACCTTTCCGGCCGCCAGGGGGGCTGCCGGCGACGTCCTGGACGGACGCACGGCTGCAGGAATGGGGGGCCGCCGCGCGTCGCCATGCTGTTGGCCCGTGCCTGTCTTCCGCCCATCCAAACATCACCGGTAATGATCGAATTTTCCGTTGTCGACTGGGCCGCCTGGGCGCCTGGACTGACAGAACGTAGCCAATGGATGGGCTGGGCCGACGCGCCGTTCCTGCCGCAGGGCGAGGGCACGCCGTCGTTGGCGGAAGTGCCGGCCATGCAGCGTCGCCGCATCGAGCGCCTGGGCCGCATGGCCATCCAGGCTGCGTGCTGGTGCGAAGACGCGCAGGGCGCCGACAGTGAAGTGCCGCTGGTGTTTGCCAGCCGCCATGGTGACGTGGCCCGTTCGATGGACCTGCTGGGCTCGCTGGCCGCCGCCGAGCCGCTGTCGCCCACCGGCTTCGGCCTGTCGGTGCACAACGCGATCGCGGCCCTGTATTCCATCGCCCGTGGCCACCGTGGCAACTACCTGGCGCTGGCCGCCGGCCAGTCCACCGTGGAAACCGCCTGCCTGGAAGCCGCCGGCCTGCTGGCCGATGGTGCGCGGGAGGTGCGGGTGGTGGTCTATGAATCGCCGTTGCCCGACGTTTACGCCGAATTCGCCGACGAACCCGACCCGTTCTTCGCCTGGTGCTGGCGCCTCGCGCCGTCCGGCACGGCCGGTGCCGGCCTGCGCCTGGCCTGGGAACCGGCCGCCGGTGCGGCCGATACCGCGCCCGGCCTGCTGCCGCACGCGCTGGACCTGCACCGGTTCCTGCTCTCGTCTGCACCCACCCTCGACCATGTGGCCCAGGGCCAGCGCTGGCGCTGGAGCCGCCATGGCTGAAGCCCTGCGCCGTCTCGACCACGCCTGGCGGGTTGTTGGCACCGGCCTGAGCTTCGCCGCGTTCGGCGTGGGCGGGCTGCTGCTGGGCGTGTTCGTGATGCCGCTGCTGCTGTTGATGCGCGACCCGGTCGCGCGCCAGCGGCGAGCGCGGCGGCTGGTGCAGGGGGCGTTCGCCAGCCACGTGTGGCTGATGTGCCGGCTGGGCCTGATGACGCTGCAGGTGGAGGGCCGCGAGCGCCTGCACCGCGATGGCCTGCTGGTGCTGGCCAACCACCCGACCCTGATCGACGTGGTGTGCCTGATCGCGCTGCTGCCCAACGCTGACTGCGTGGTCAAGCGCGCGGTGGCCTGCAACCCGTTCATGCGCGGCCCGGTCCGCGCCGCCGGCTACATCGCCAATGACGATGGCGCCGGCCTGGTCGATGACTGCGTGGCCGCCGTGCATGCCGGCGGCACCCTGGTCATTTTCCCGGAAGGAACCCGCACCGTGCCGGGGCAGCCGCCGCGCCTGCAGCGGGGCGCTGCCAACATCGCCGTGCGCGGGCGGCTGGACATCACGCCGGTGCGTATCAGCTGCACGCCCGCCACGTTGACCAAGGGCCAGAAGTGGTATCGTGTGCCCTCACGTCGTTTTCACGTTCGGCTGCAGATCGGCGAAGATATCGCCATCGCACCCTTCCTGGCCGAAGATGACGCGTCAAGGGGGGATGCCTTGGCGGCCCGTCGCGTCACCGACCACCTCACTCGTTATTTCGACCTGTCTGGAGACCCGACCCGTGCAAGCACTTGAGCACGAGATCAAGGAATTGATCATTTCCTCGCTTTCACTGGAGGACATCACGCCGGAGGACATCGATCCGACCGCGCCGCTGTTCGTGGAAGGCCTTGGCCTCGATTCGATCGACGCCCTGGAGCTGGGCCTTGCCCTGCAGAAGAAGTACGGTGTCAGCCTCTCGGCCGACTCGGAAGAAACCCGTCGCCATTTTTCCAGCGTGCGCGCGCTCGGCGAGTTCGTCGCCGCCCGCCAGTCGTAAGGCGCCAGGAACTGCCATGACCAAGAATGAACTGTTCGAGCGCATCGTCCGCATCCTGACCGACAGCTTCGAGATCGAACCTGCCCGGATCAGCCCGGAATCGCGCCTGTATGACGACCTGGACATCGACAGCATCGATGCCGTCGACCTGATCGTGCAGCTCAAGCCGCTGCTCGGCCGCAACCTGCAGCCGGAAGCCTTCAAGGCCGTGCGCACCGTGCAGGACATCGTTGATGTCGTGCACGGTCTGCTGCCGGGCCAGGCTGCCGCCTGACCGCAGGCCGGGCACCGCGACCATGGCACGGGCACGCATGGTCGTGGTGGCAGCGCTTTCGCTCGCCTATCCGGTGCTGGTCTACGTGGCCATGGGCCGCTTCGAGCCGCGCTGGCTGTCGCTGCTGCTGTTCGGCCTGGCCCTGCTGCGTGCGCTGAGCACCCGGCAGCCGCTGTGGTGGGCCGCCGCGGCCGGTGCCGGCCTGCTGGCCGGCCTGGCCACCGTGCTCAACCAGGCCTTGCCGCTGAAGCTGTACCCGGCGCTGGTGAACGTGGTGATGCTGTCGGTGTTCGCCACCAGCCTGCGCTTCGGCCCGCCGCTGGTGGAGCGCCTGGCGCGCCTGCAGGAGCCGGACCTGCCCGCCTTCGCGGTGGCCTATACCCGTCGCGTCACCCAGGTGTGGTGCGGCTTTTTTGTTCTCAACGGTGGCCTGGCCCTGTTCACCGCGCTGTACGCGTCGGACCGGGTCTGGATGCTCTACAACGGATTGTTGGCGTACGTGATGATGGGAGTGTTGTTCGCAGGCGAGTGGCTGGTGCGGCGTCGGGTGAAGGCGGCCCATGCCCATGGCTGACTGGATCGCCCTGGACCGGTTGCTGGTCACCGCGCGGCCTGGCCGCGACATCGGTATCTGTGAAGGTGTCGCCTTGGACCACAGCGCACTGCGCCTGCGCGCGCTGGCCTGGCGCGATGCGTTCGCCGCTGCCGAAGGCCGCGACTGGGCGCTGTATTTCGACGATGCCATCGCCTTTGCCGCGGCCCTGTTCGGCGCCTGGCATGCCGGCAAGCGCGTGTTCCTGGCCGCCGACAACCTGCCGGCCACGCTGCAGGCGCTGCAGGCGCAGGTCAGTGGCTTCGCTGGCGATGTGCCGGCCGACTACCGCCCGTTGCTGCCCGCCGCCGTGACATCCGACCGTGCGCTGCAGGCGCTGGACGAACGTGCCTGCGAACTGTGCGTGTTCACCTCCGGCAGCACCGGCCAGCCCAGCGCGATCAGCAAGCGCATGGACCAGCTGGCACGCGAAGTGGATGCGCTGCAGGCTGCCTTCGGCGCCCAGCTCGACGGCGTGCAGGTGCACGGCACGGTGTCCCACCAGCACATCTATGGCCTGCTGTTCCGCGTGCTGTGGCCGTTGGCCGCGGGCCGCCAGATCCAGCCGCGGCGCTTCTTCCATGAAGACCTGGTCGGCACCCTGGCCGCCGCCGACAGCGTGCTGGTGGCAACCCCGGCGCACCTCAAGCGCCTGCCTGAGCAACTGGACTGGGCCAGCCTGCACGGCCGCCTCCGTGCGGTCTTTTCCTCCGGCGGCCCGCTGCCGGAAGAGGCGGCACGGCAGGTGCGGCTGTGGCTGGGCGTGGCGCCCACCGAGGTGTACGGCAGCAGCGAGACCGGCGGCATCGCCTGGCGCCGCTGGGACACCGACATGCCGCCGTGGCAGCCGCTGCCGGGCGTGCAGTGGCGCATCGAGGAGGGTTGCCTGGCCGTGGCGTCGGCGCACCTGGACAGCGCCGACTGGTGGCGTACCCAGGACCGCGTGGAAGCGCTGGCCGATGGCCGCTTCCGCCTGCTTGGCCGCGCCGACCGCATCGTCAAGATCGAAGAACGCCGGGTCTCGCTGGATGCGCTGGAACGCGCGCTGCGCGATGACCCGGAAGTAGAGGACGTGCGCGTGCTGGTGCTGTCCGGCCAGCGCGAGCAGCTGGCGGCGGTGGTGGTGCCGGCGGATCCAGCGCTGGTGGCGGCCGGCGATGCCGCGCGCCGTGCCCTCGGCCTGCGCCTGGGCGCGCGCCTGGCGCAGAGCCACGACGCGGTCACCCGCCCGCGCCGCTGGCGGCTGGTCGAAGCGCTGCCGATCAATGCGCAGGGCAAGGTCACCCAGGCCGCGCTGGCCGCGCTGTTCCAGCCGCTGATGCCGGTGCCGCAGTGGGACCACCGCGCGGCCACGTCGGCGACCCTGCGGATGACGCTGGATGCATCGCTGCGCGCCTTCCAGGGCCACTTCCCGCAGGCAGCGATCCTGCCCGGCGTGGCCCAGCTGGACTGGGCGGTGCGTTTCGCACGCCAGGCCTTCGACCTTCCGCGCGGCTTCGTGCGGATGGAGGCAGTGAAGTTCCAGCACGTGGCCCGCCCCGGCGACGAACTGACCCTGCAGCTGGACTGGGACGCCGGGCGTGGCGTACTGACGTTCCGCTACACCTCCCTGCATGGCACGCACGCCAGTGGCAAGGTGGTCCTGACCGATGCGTACTGACGCTGTGGTGGCCGGTGGCGCCTTCGCGCCGCTGGTGGTCATTCCCGTGTACGACCACGAGCATGCCATCGGCGCCGTGGTCGATGGCGTGCAGAGGGCCGGCCTGCCGTGCCTGCTGGTCGACGATGGCTCGCGCGCATCGTGCGCCGAGGTGCTGCAGGCGCTGGCACAGCAGGACGGCGTCGACCTGCTGCGGCTGGACGTGAACCAGGGCAAGGGTGGGGCGATGCTGGCCGGTTTTGCCGAGGCCGCGCGCCGCGGCTACAGCCACGTGCTGCAGATCGATGCCGACGGCCAGCACGACACCGGCGACCTGCCGCGTTTCATCGCAGCCGCGCAGGCGCGGCCGGACGCGGTCATCTGCGGCATTCCCGCCTACGACGCCAGCGTGCCCAAGGCCCGGCTGTACGGCCGCTACGCCACCCACATCTGGGTGTGGATCAACACGCTGTCGCTGCACCTGCGCGACACGATGTGCGGTTTCCGGGTCTACCCGCTGCCACCGGTGCTGCGCCTGATGGGCGAGGAAACCATCGGCCGGCGCATGGATTTCGATACCGAAGTGATGGTGCGCCTGTACTGGCGGCAGGTACCGGTGGAGCACCTGTCCACCCGCGTGACCTATCCGGCCGACGGCGTTTCGCACTTCGACGTGTGGCGTGACAACGTGCGCATCAGCCGCATGCACACCCGCCTGTTCTTCGGCATGCTGCCGCGCGCCCCGCGCCTGCTGTGGCGCCGCCTGCAGGGGCAGGGCTGAGATGAGCCGCGCGCACGATGCACCGCATTGGGCCGACATCGGCGAATCCACGTCCGTGGCCGGCGTGCTGTTCCTGTGCTGGGTGCACCGCTGGTTCGGGCGCTGGCCGTTCCGCCTGTGCGTGTGGCCGGTGGTGCTGTGCCACTGGCTGGGCAACCGGGTGGGCCGCCGCGCCTCGCTGCAGTACCTGCAGCGGCTGCAGGCGCACACCGGCGCGCTCGGCCATGCGCCGGGCTGGCGCGACAGCCTGCGCCATTTCTTCAGCTTTGCCGACACGATGCTGGACAAGATCCTCGGGCTCGGCGGCCGCTATCCCCCCGAGCGTATCCACCTGCAGCGCGACCTGGTGCTGGACAAGATCGCGCGCCGCGAAGGCGGGCTGATCCTCACCGCGCACATCGGTTGCCTGGAGCTGTGCCAGGTGCTGGCCGAGCAGGTGCCGGGTTTCCGCATCACCGTGCTGGTGCACACCGCGCATGCGCAGCGCTTCAACCGCCTGCTGCAGCGGCTGGACCCGCTGGCCGCGGTGGAGCTGGTGCAGGTGACCGAAATGGGCCCGGCCACGGCCGTGATGCTGGCCGAGAAGGTGGCCTCCGGTGGCTTCGTGGCCATCGTCGGCGACCGCGTGCCGGTGCAGGGCGGGCGCAGCGTGATGGCCGAATTCCTCGGCCACCGTGCACCGTTCCCGATCGGTGCGTATGTGCTGGCTTCCGCGCTGGCGTGCCCGGTCTACACGATGTCCTGCCTGCACGAAGGCGATGGCTATCGCGTGGCGTTCGAACACTTTGCCGACCGCGTGGTGCTGCCGCGCGGGTCGCGCGATGCCGCACTGGCCGAACAGGCGCAGCGCTTCGCGCGCTGGCTGGAACTCCAGGTCATCCAGTCCCCACTGGACTGGTTCAATTTCTTCCCCTTCTGGGACCAGGCTCCTCATGACGATTGACGCCGTACCCGTGTGCCGTTTCGGCGATGCACCGCTGACCATCGAAGACGTGGTTGCCCTGGCCCAGCGCCAGTGCGACGCCGCCCTGAGCGAGGCGCCGGCCTTCCGCGCGCATATCCAGCGCGGCGCCGATTTCCTTGACCGCCTGCTGCGCGAGGACGGCGTGATCTATGGCGTGACCACCGGCTACGGCGATTCGTGCACGGTGAACATTCCGCCGGCGCTGGTGGCCGAACTGCCGCACCACCTGTACACCTACCATGGCTGTGGCCTGGGCCGTTACCTGGACCCGGCCGAAACCCGCGCGGTGCTGGCCGCGCGCCTGGCCTCGCTGGTGCGCGGCATGTCCGGCGTCAGCGTGCCGCTGCTGGAAGGCCTGGCCACCCTGCTGCAGCACGACGTGCTGCCGTTGATCCCGGCCGAAGGCTCGGTCGGTGCCAGTGGCGACCTCACCCCGCTGTCCTACGTGGCCGCCGTGCTGTGTGGCGAGCGCGAGGTGCTGTTCGAAGGCCAGGTGCAGCCGGCCGGCCCGGTGCTGGCGAAGATCGGCATGACCCCGCTGAAGCTGCGGCCGAAGGAAGGCCTGGCGATCATGAACGGCACGGCGGTAATGACCGGCCTGGCCTGCCTGGCCTGGCAGCGCGCTGACTACCTGGCGCGCATGGCCACCCGCCTGACCGCGTTCAACGTGCTGTCCAGCGATGGCAACGCGCACCACTTCGACGAAACCCTGTTTGCCGCCAAGCCGCACCCGGGCCAGGGCCGCATCGCCGCGCGCCTGCGCAGCGACCTGCACAGCGAACGCCCGCCGCGCAACGAACAGCGCCTGCAGGATCGTTACTCGCTGCGCTGCGCGCCGCACGTCATCGGCGTGCTGGAAGACAGCCTGCCGTTCCTGCGCCAGCTGATCGAAACCGAGCTGAACAGCGCCAACGACAACCCGCTGATCGATGCCGACGGCGAGCGCATCCTGCACGGCGGCCACTTCTACGGCGGCCACATCGCGCTGGCGATGGACACGCTGAAGAACACCGTGGCCAACGTTGCCGACCTGCTCGACCGGCAGCTGGCGCTGGTGGTCGACGCCCGCTACAACCACGGCCTGCCGGCCAACCTGTCGGCGGCCACCGGCCCGCGCGCGGCCATCAACCATGGCCTGAAGGCGCTGCAGATCAGCGTCTCGGCATGGACCGCCGAAGCGCTGAAGCAGACCATGCCGGCCAGCGTGTTCTCGCGTTCGACCGAATGCCACAACCAGGACAAGGTCAGCATGGGCACCATCGCCGCGCGCGACTGCCTGCGCGTGATCGAACTGACTGAACAGGTGGTGGCCGCAATGCTGATCGCCGCACGCCAGGGCCTGGCCCTGCGCGAACGGGTTGGCCTGAACGCGCAGCTGCATGGCAGTCTGGCCGACATGTACGCCGACCTGGGGCAGCGCATCGCCCTGGTCGAAGAAGACCGCGCGCTGGATCGCGAACTGCGGGAACTGCTGGTGGAGATCCGCGCGCAACGCTGGGAGCTGTATGTCGGTGAATGAGGCAATCGAACTGGTCGGCGAGATTTCGCTGTCCCCGGCCTTCCATGACTGCGATCCGATGAACGTGGTCTGGCATGGCAACTACTTCAAGTACTTCGAGATCGCACGCTGCGCGCTGCTCAGCCGCTACGACTACGACTACCCGCAGATGCTCGAATCGGGCTACCTGTGGCCGGTGGTCGATGCGCGGGTGAAGTACGTGCGGCCGCTGCTGTTCAACCAGGCCCTGCGCGTGGTGTCGCGCATCGTCGAATGGGAGAACCGGCTGAAGATCGAATACGAGATCCTCGATGCGGAAAGCGGCCAGGTGCTGACCCGTGCGATGACCATCCAGGTTGCGGTGGACGCGACCAGCAAGGAAATGCTGTACCAGTGCCCGCCGGTGCTGTGGCAGCGTCTTGGAGTGCCTGCCCCGTGAATCCCTTTACCCGCTTCCCGCGCGTGCTGCTGTGCGCGCTGCTGCTGTCCGCCGCGCCGCTGGTGCAGGCCGCCGATGCCAACGTCGATGCGATCACCCAGGCGGTGGCGCGCCCGGACGTGCTGCGTGGGCAGTTCACCCAGGAAAAGCAGGTCAGCGGCTTCAAGAACCCGCTGCATTCGCAGGGCCAGTTCGTGGTCGCGCGCCAGCACGGCGTCATCTGGACCACGCTCAAGCCGTTCCCCTCCGAAGTGGTGGTGACCGCTGACCGCATCCTCAGCCGCCAGCGTGATGGCAGCACCCGCGTCGAACTGGACGCGCGGCAGCAGCCGGCAATGCGCTCGGTCAACGCGATCATGTTCGCGCTGATGAGCGGTGACGTGCAGGCACTGTCCAGCCAGTTCAACGTGCAGGCCAGCCGCGAGGGGCAGGGTTGGCGCCTGAAGCTGACGCCGAAGTCGGCGATGCTGGCCAAGGCCTTCGAATCGCTGACCCTGCAGGGCGACCGCTACGTGCGCCAGGTGGAGATCGTGGAGGCCAACAAGGACCGCACGCAGATCCAGTTCAGCGCGCTGAGCGAAGCGCCTGCCAGCCTGTCCGCCGACGAGGCGCGCCGCTTTGACTGAGGTGCCTGACGTGGCTGCCGGCAAGGGCTCGGAGCGCCTGCGCCGCTGGTGGCACTGGCTGGGCATCGCCTGGCTGCTGGTGCTGCTGGTGCTGGGCGCGCAGCAATGGCGCCTGTGGAGCCAGGAATCGCGGATCGACACCGACATCCTGGCCCTGCTGCCGCAGGATGCGCACGACCGCCTGCTGAGTGATGTCACCCGGCGCATCGCCGATGGCAGCTCGCGGCAGGTGGTGGTGCTGCTGGGCAGTGCCGATGGCGCAGCCGCCAAGCGCGCGCAGGCCGCCTTCGCCAAGGCGATGGCCAGCGATGCCGACAGCGGCCTGCTGGTGCCCAGTGGCTCGATCGAAGGCTGGTTCGATGAAGCGCGCGCGTTCTACGCGCCGTATCGCGATCGCCTGCTGACCCCGGCGCAGCGCGAACAGCTGCAGCAGGCCGAACCGGGTGCGCTGGCCGAACAGGCGCTGGGCGCGCTGTACGGCCCGATGGGCGCACCGCGGCTGACCGACTGGCGGCAGGATCCGCTGTCGCTGTGGCCGCAATGGTGGCAGCAGCAGGCACAGGGCTCCGGCCTGCGCCTGGGCGATGACGGCCTGCTCGAAGCCGAGGGCAAGCACTGGGCCGCGCTGCAGTTCGATACGCCCGGCTCGGCCTTCCAGCTCGACGGCGAGCGCCATATCGACGGCCTGCTCGAGCGCGCCGGCCTGGCCGCCAAGGCCGCCGCAGCGGATCTGGAGATCCTGCACGCCGGCGTGCCGCTGCATGCCGAAGCGGCGGCGGTGCAGGCCAACCAGGAAATCAACACGATCGGCTGGGGCTCGCTGGCCGCGGTGCTGCTGCTGGTCTGGCTGGCCTTCCGTTCGCTGCGGCCGATCCTGCTGGTGGCCGCCTCGCTGCTGATCGGCTGCGGCGTGGCGCTGGCGGTGACCGTGCTGGTGTTCGGCAAGGTGCACGTGCTGACCCTGGTGTTCGGCGCGTCGCTGGTGGGCGTGGCCGAGGATTACGGCATCCACTGGTTCGCCTCGCGCCAGGCCGAGCCGGCCGACCGCCGCTGGAAACTGCTCAAGCACCTGCTGCCCGGCCTGTGGCTGGCGCTGGTGACCAGCGCGCTGGCCTACCTGGCACTGGGCCTGGCCCCGTTCCCGGGCCTGCGGCAGATGGCGCTGTTCTCGGTGGTCGGCTTGGCCGGCGCCTTCCTGACGGTGATCTTCTGGTTCCCGTGGCTGGACGGTGGCGAGATCCGCCAGACCCGTTTCTCGCAGTGGCTGGGCAACACCCTGGAGCGCTTCCCGCGCCTGCATGGCACGCGCCCGGTCACGGTGTTCGTCGTGGCCGCGTTTGCGCTGTCGGCCATCGGCATCGTGCGCCTGCAGAGCAACGACGACCTGCGCAGCCTGCAGTCCTCGCCGCCGGCACTGATGGCCGAGCAGATCCGCCTGAGCCAGCTGCTGGGCATGCCCAGCCCGGCACAGTTCTACCTGGTGCAGGGCGCCGACGCGGCGCAGCTGCTGGAGCGCGAAGAAGCGCTGACCGGACGCCTGCGCGCACTGGCCAGCGACAAGCGCATCGGCGGCTACCGCGCGATCAGTGACTGGCTGCCATCGCCGGCGCGCCAGCAGGCCGATGCCGCGCTGACCGCCAGGGTGGAACCGGGCGTGTTGGCGGCGGTGTCCGAAGCCGTGGGCGAGCCGCTGCCGCGGCCGGCCTTCGCCGCTTCGCCGCTGACTGCCGAGGCCTTCCTGGCCTCGCCGGCCTCGCAGCCGTTCCGCCACCTGTGGGTGGGCGCGGTGGGCGGGCAGATGGTCAGCGTGGTGATGGTCGATGACCTGTCGCGCGCCGATGCACTGGCCACCCTGCAGGGCGCGGCCGAGGGCCTGCCCGGCGTGCGCTGGGTCGACCGCACGGCCGACTTCTCCATGCTGCTGGGCCATTACCGCAAGCTGATGGGCGGGCTGCTGCTGGTCGGCATCGCGCTGGTGTTCGGCGCGCTGTGGCTGCGCTACCGCCGCCAGGCCTGGCGCGTGTTCGCCCCGACCCTCATCGCCGGTGCGCTCACCCTGGGCCTGCTGGGCCTATTCGGCCAGCCGCTGCAGCTGTTCAACGTGCTGGCGCTGATGCTGCTGCTGGGCATGGGCATCGACTACGGCATCTTCCTGATCGAGCACCGCGGCGATGCCAGCGCGTGGCTGGCGGTGTGCGTGGGCGCGGCCAGCACCTGGCTGTCGTTCGGCCTGCTGGGCCTGTCACAGACGCCGGCGCTGCGTGCGTTCGGCCTCACCCTGCTGTTCGGCATCGGCCTGGTCTGGCTGATCTCGCCGCTGTTCCGCCCGCCGCCGCACGACCTGCCGCCGGCCTGACCACGCTTCACCGCACACCCTTCCTTTCCACCTGATCGAGCAACAAGGACGCACCGATGACTACTGCCGTGGATGTTCCTGCAGATCCGACCGATGTCGAACGTACTGAAATCCTGATCATCGGCGCAGGCCCGGCCGGTTCGGTCGCCGCGGCCATGCTGCGCCAGCAGGGCCGCCAGGTGCTGATGCTGGAGCGCCAGCAGTTCCCGCGCTTCTCGATCGGCGAGAGCCTGCTGCCGCAGAGCATGGAGTACATCGAGGCCGCTGGCCTGCTGCAGGACGTGGTGGAAGCGGGCTTCCAGCACAAGAACGGCGCGGCCTTCGTGCATGGCGAGGCGCGTACCGCGTTCGACTTCCGCAGGAAGTTCTCGCCGGGCTGGGGCACCACCTACCAGGTGCAGCGCGCCGACTTCGACAACGTGCTGGCGCGCGGTGCCGAGCGCATGGGCACCACCCTGCGTTTCGGCGACGAAGTGCTGGCGGTGGAAGCCGGCGAGCACCCGGCGGTGAACGTGCGCCGTCCCGATGGCAGCGAGTACCGCATCGAGGCCGACTTCATCCTCGATGCCTCCGGTTTCGCGCGCCTGCTGCCGCGCCTGCTGAACCTGGAATCGCCGTCCAACTTTCCGGTGCGTGGCGCGATCTTCTGCCACGTGCGCGACAACATTCCGGCCGAAGCAGATTTCGACCGCAACAAGATCCTCATCACCACCCACCCCGAGCACATCGACGTCTGGTACTGGACCATCCCGTTCTCCAACGGCTGCTGCTCGCTGGGCGTGGTCGCCGAACCGTCGTTCTTCGAACGCTACGAGGGCGACGACCTGCAGAAGCTGCAGGCCATCGTCGGCGAGGATCCGAACCTGACCGGCCTGCTGGCCAACGCCGAATGGGCGGTGCTGCCGGTGCGCCGCATCACCGGCTACTCGGCCAACGTCAGCTCGCTGTGGGGCCCGGGCTATGCGCTGCTGGGCAATGCCGGCGAGTTCCTCGACCCGGTGTTCTCCTCCGGCGTGACCATCGCGTTCAAGTCCGCGCAGCTGGCCAGCGAATGCCTTAAGCGCCGCTACGCCGGTGAAACCGTCGACTGGGAAAACGAGTTCTCGATTCCGCTGCGCGCCGGCGTGAAGACCTTCCGCCGCTTCGTGGAAAGCTGGTACGAAGGCGGTTTCCAGAAGATCATCTATCACCCCGACCAGCAGCCGGAAGTGCGCGACATGATCAGCTCCATCCTGGCCGGCTACGCCTGGGACACCAACAACCCCTACGTAGCCGACCCCAACGGCCGCCGCATGCGCGTGCTGGAGGAACTGTGCAGCGCCTGATCGTCCGCTTCAGCGCGGTGCTGCTGTGCCTGCTGCTGGCCGCCTGTGCCAGCCGCATGCCGCGCCCGCTGGTTGAACTGCCGCCGCTGCGCCTGCCGCCGGCCAGCCTGCCGGCGCCGCTGGCGCTGCAGCAGCAGCTGCATTTCCGCTTCGGCAGCCACGAACGTGACCTGGATGCGCTGCTGGAAGCGGACGCGCAACAGGTGCAGCTGGCCGTGCAGGCGATGGGCCAGACCGGCGTGCGCCTGCAGTGGGACGGCAAGCAGCTGACCCAGCAGCGTGCGCCGTGGCTGCCGCCGCAGGTGCGTGCCGAGCGCGTGCTGGACGACCTGCAGTTCGCGCTGTGGCCCACCGCCGCGATCGCCGCGGCGCTGCCGGCGGGCTGGCAGGTGGCCGACGATGGCCAGCAGCGCAGCCTCTCGCGCGATGGCCAGGTGTGGCTGCAGCTGCAGCGCCTGGACGATGGCAGCGTGCAGCTGGACAACCGCGCCGAGGGCTATGCCCTGCGCATCGAATCGATCGACATGGCCGGGCAGGATAAATGACCGCAGCGATTTACCTGAACGACCTGGGCGTGGTCTGTGCGCTGGGCGAGGGCCGTGCGGCCGTGGCGTCGGCGTTGTTCGCCGATGCACCGGGCGGGCTCAGCGACAACGACACCCTGCTGCCGGGCCAGACCCTGGCGCTGGGCGAAGTGCGCACGCCGCTGCCCGCGCTGGACGACCTGCCGGTGGGCCTGCGTGGCCGCAACAACGCGCTGCTGGACGCGGCCCTGGCGCAGATCGCGCCGTCGGTGCAGGCCGCCATCGCCCGTTATGGCGCATCGCGCGTGGCGGTGGTGCTGGGCACCAGCACCTCGGGCATCGGTGAATCCGAGCAGGCCCTGCGTACCCGCGCCGAAACGGGCGAGTGGCCGCTGGGTTTCGATTACGCGCAGCAGGAAATGGGCACGGCCGCGCAGTTCGTGCGCCAGCGCAGCGGTGCGCTGGGGCCGGCCTGGACCCTGTCCACCGCCTGTTCCTCCAGTGCCAAAGCGCTGATGTCGGCCGCACGCATGCTGCGCGCCGGCATCGTCGATGCGGTCATCGCCGGTGGCGCCGATTCGCTGTGCCGCTTCACCGTGGCCGGTTTCAGCGCGCTGGAGTCGGTGTCGGCACTGCGCTGCAATCCGTTCTCGCAGCACCGCTGCGGCATCAACATCGGTGAAGGTGCGGCCCTGTTCCTGCTGACCCGCGATGCCGGTCCGGTGCAGCTGGCCGGCTGGGGCGAATCGGCCGACGCCCACCACATGTCCGCGCCCGACCCGAAGGGCCTGGGTGCGATCGACGCCCTGCAGCAGGCACTGCAGCGCGCCGGCTGGGATGCGCAGGACGTGGATTACGTGAACCTGCACGGCACCGCCACCGGCCACAACGATGCGATGGAGAGCGTGGCCGTGGCCCAGGTGCTGGGCACCACGGTGCCGGCCAGTTCGACCAAGCCGCTGACCGGCCATACGCTCGGCGCCTCGGGGGCCATCGAGGCCGCCGTGTGCTGGATCCTGCTGGCTGAAAACCCGGGCCACCGGCTGCCGCCGCACTGGTGGGACGGCAGCGCGGACCCGGCGCTGCCGCCGCTGCCGCTGGTCGCCCCCGGCACCCGCCTGGCGCGGGCACCGCAGCGGGTGCTGAGCAATTCCTTCGCCTTCGGCGGCAGCAATGCCGTGCTCGCACTGCAGGGGGTGGCCGCATGAGCCTGCCCCTGTTCGCGATCGAAGACGTGGTGCCGCACCGCCAGGACATGTGCCTGCTCGAGCGCATCGTGCGCTGGGACCAGGACAGCATCGAAGCCGAACTGGTGGTGCCCGTCGCGGGGCTGTTCATCGAGGACGGTGGCGTACCGGCCTGGGTCGGCATCGAGTACATGGCGCAGGCCATCGCGGCGTGGGCCGGCTGCCGCGCGCGCGTGGCCGGCAACCCGCCGCAGCTGGGCTTCCTGCTCGGCAGCCGGCGCTATACCAGCCCGCGCAGCAGCTTCCCCAGCGGCAGCCGGCTGCGCGTACACGCGCGCTGCGAGCTGTTGGGCGACAATGGGCTGGGGATGTTCGCCTGCCGGATCCTGGCAGGCGATGAAGAATGGGCGGTCGCCAACGTGTCGGTGTTCGAACCGGCCGACTCGATGGCATATCTGGAGAGTGGACAGGCATGACAGGGAATCGAAGCGTGCTGGTGACCGGCGCCAGCCGGGGCATCGGCCGGGCCATCGCGCTGCGCATCGCGCGCGACGGCTTCGACGTGGTGGTGCATTGCCGCAGCCGCGTGGAAGAAGCACAGGCCGTGGCGGCCGAGATCCAGGCACTGGGCCAGCAGGCCCGCGTGCTGGCCTTCGACGTCGCTGACCGGGCGGCCGCACGTGCGGCGCTGGACGCGGACGTGGACGCGCACGGCGCCTGTTACGGTGTGGTCTGCAACGCCGGCATCGCCCGCGATGGCGCCTTCCCGGCGCTGACCGAGGACGATTGGGACCAGGTCATCCATACCAACCTGGATGGCTTCTACAACGTGCTGCACCCGCTGATCATGCCGATGGTGCGGCGGCGCAAGCCGGGCCGCATCATCACCCTGTCCTCGGTGTCCGGCGTGGCCGGCAACCGCGGCCAGGTCAACTACAGTGCCGCCAAGGCCGGCATCATCGGTGCCACCAAGGCGCTGGCGCTGGAACTGGCCAGCCGCCAGATCACCGTCAACTGCGTGGCCCCCGGCCTGATCGAGACCGACATGCTCAACGAAGAAGTGGTCGACCATGCGCTGAAGCTGATCCCCGCCGGCCGCGTCGGCCGCCCGGAGGAAGTGGCCGCCACCGTCGCCTTCCTGCTGTCCGAGCCGGCCGCCTACATCACCCGCCAGGTGATCTCGGTGAACGGGGGCATGATCTGATGGCCGCCGATCGTCGCGTGGTGGTCACCGGTGCCGCCGCCATCAGTCCGCTCGGCCATGACTGGCCGACCATCGAGGCGCACCTGCGCAGCTGCCGCAATGCGGTGCGCAGCATGCCCGAATGGGATGTCTATGCCGGCCTGAACACCAAGCTGGCCGCCCCGGCGCAGGACTACGACCTGCCGCCGAACTACAACCGCAAGACCACCCGCTCGATGGGCAAGGTCGCCATCATGTCGGTGCGTGCCACCGAAGTCGCCCTGCGCGAGGCCGGCCTGTTCGAGCACCCGGTGCTGCGCAGCGGCCGTGCCGGCGTGGCCTATGGCTCGTCTTCGGGCAGCCATGAAGCCACCGGCGAATTCGGCCGCATGCTGCACGAATTCACCACCGACGGCATCAGCGCCACCACCTACCTGAAGATGATGAGCCACACCGCGCCGGTCAACATCGGCGTGTTCTTCGGCCTGTCCGGGCGCGTCTACACCACCTCCAGCGCCTGCACCTCGGGCAGCCAGGGCGTGGGCGCCGGCTATGAAGCGATCCGCAGCGGCAAGCAGACGGTGATGGTGGCCGGCGGTGCCGAACAGCTCGACGCCACCGCCGCTGCGGTGTTCGACACCCTGTTCGCTACCAGCACGCGCAACGATGCACCACAGACCACGCCGCGCCCGTTCGATGCCGGCCGCGATGGCCTGGTGCTGGGCGAGGGCGCCTGCACGCTGATCCTGGAAGACCTGGAACACGCACAGGCACGCGGCGCGACGATCCTCGCCGAGATCGTCGGCTACGGCACCAACAGCGACGGCCAGCACGTCACCCAGCCCAGCGCGGACACCATGGCCCAGGCCATGCGCCTGGCCCTGGAGGATGCCGGCCTGCAGCCGTCGCAGATCGACTACGTCAATGCCCACGGCACCGCCACCGACCACGGTGACATCGCCGAGACCCAGGCCACCGCCCAGGTCTTCGGCAGCCGCATGCCGATCAGCTCGCTGAAGAGCTACGTCGGCCACATGCTCGGCGCCTGTGGCGCGTTCGAAGCCTGGATGAGCATCGAGATGATGCGCGCCGGCTGGTTCGCCCCGACCCTCAACCTGGGTGAGGTCGACCCGCGTTGCGGCCAGCTCGATTTCATCACCGGACAGGGCCGCGAACTGCAGGCCGAGTACGTGATGAGCAACAACTTCGCCTTCGGCGGCATCAACACCTCGCTGGTGTTCCGCCGCTGGAGCGAATGAACCACCGCCCCACACCGCACCCCAAACCCGCACCCCGAACAAGGAGAAGTTTCGATGCGTCGTACCCTGATGATCGCCACGGCCACCGCACTGCTGGCCCTGACCTCCACCGCCTCGGCCCGCGACACCCGCGTCGAGCAGTCCCTGCGCGAGCTGGTCAGCTCGCAGGCCGCCAAGGATGCCGGCATCGACGGCAGCGTGCGCTTCTACCTGGCCGGCCAGCCGGTCAGCGTGCAGCAGCGCCTGGGCGAGGACGTGACCAACAAGAAGACCAACGCCGCCAACAAGAGCGACGAGGAAGCCTGCCGCTGGGTGGCCCTGTCGGCGCTGCGCGCGCTGCAGGATGGCGCCAAGTCGCGCGGCGCCAATGCCGTGGTCGACATCGTCAGCTACTACAAGAAGAACGAGTTCAAGAGCGCGACCAATTACGAATGCTACGCCGGCGCGATCCTGGCGGGCGTGGCGCTGAAGGGCACCTACGCCAAGGTAAAGTAAGCATTGCCGTAGTCCCCGGCGGTGTGCCGGGGACGCGGTCTACAGGGGGAACACCATGAAGTCGATCCACGCCGCTGCCCTGGCAGCGGTTTTTTTGTGCGTGCCCGCGCTCCAGGCGCAGGCCGCCGGCGCACCCATCCTCATCACCGCCGACGTGCCGTACCGCGAGGGCGTGGGTGGCGAACTGATCCGCGACGAATGCCACTTCGGTCAGTACCTCAGCCAGAGCATCGTGCGCCATGCCGACGGTGCGGTGGTGGTGGGTGACAGCGAGGACGGCGCCGGCCGCAACCTGCACCTGGTGGTGACCAAGGCGCACGCTGCGGGTGGCGGTGCCATTTCCGGGCCGAAGTGGGGCCGTATCTATGGCGAGCTGAAGGAGGACGGGAAGGTGGTCGGCAACTTCACCCTGAAGCGTTCCACCAACCGGCCGTTCACCTTCCGCGCCTGCACCACGCTGGAGCAGATTGCCGAAGCGCTGGGCGGCGACGTGGTGCGCTGGCTGCAGGCGCCCACCTTCGATCCGCAGCTGACCGAAGAGGTCGCGGCCAACTGAGGCCGGTGGCGGCAGGCTGAACGCCATCGCCACATTGCTGAACCCCATCGGGGAAACGCCGTCGATCGCGCCGTCATCGTCGCGCGATGGCTTTCCCCGGTGTCGGCTTTCCGACACAATCATGGCTCTTCCCGGGTTATCGTCCCGCGGACATGCACGCCTACGTCTATAAAAGCCAACTCAAGCCGGACACCTACGTCTACCTCGCCCGTCGTGATGACTTCAGCGCGCTGCCTGCGGCGCTGGTCACCTCGCTGGGTGCGCTTTCGTTCGTCCTCGAAGTGACCCTGGATGCGCAGCGCCGGCTGGCCCAGGCCGACCCGGACAAGGTCCGCAGCGAGCTGGCCGAACGCGGCTTCTACCTGCAGGTGCCGCCGTCGGTGACCAGCATGATGCGGCGCCACTATGACTGAGCTGTCGCGCCCGCGCGCACTGTCGATCGCCTTCGTCTTCGGCGCCGTGCTGGCGCTGGGTTCGGTCGTGGGCGGGCTGGCCGGTGCCGTGCTCGCCGCACTGGCGCAGCCGGCCTTCGCGCTGGGCGTGTCGTGGTGGCGGCGCAGCCGCTCGCTGCTGCCACCGCAACTGATTGCGCGGCAGGACCTGCCGGCGCTGGCAGTGCTGTGGGCCGCTGCCCCGGCCGGCCTGGCGCTGCTGCTGGCATGGCCGTTGGCCGCGCTGCGCGACAGCGGCAGCCTGGCGGCCGTGCTCGGCCTGAGTGTGCTGGTCAGCGCCGGGCTGCTGGCCGCCTGGCGCACCTGGCCGCTGTGGAACGATGTCGAACGCCTTGATGGCAGCCTGGCCCAGCATTGGCAGGCCCTGGCCGGGCGTGACCTGACCGCCTGGCGCGGCCTGCTGGTGGCGGTGATCGTGGTCGCCCTGGCCGCGCTGATCGTGCTGCCGGCCTGGCCGGGACTGTTGCCGGAAGGCGCCGGTTGGCCCGCCGCGCTGGCCACGCTGCTGCTGTCGCCGGCCCTGCACCTGCTGCTGCAGCGGGTGGCACCGGCGCCGATGGTCAGCCTGCGCAGCAGCACCCAGGACCTGCCGAGCGGCGATGCCGAGGCCCTGTTCAATGCCGTCGCCGAAAGCACGCCGCTGGAAGCGATGGCGCCGCAGGAACTGACCCCGGCGCTGTACGAGGCGGCCCGCCACGGCCGCATCGACCGCGCGCTGCAGCTGCTGCAGGCCGGTGCCGATCCGTACGCACTGCCGGACCCGCACTGGCGCGACCAGCGCAGCCTGGCCGTGCTCGCTGCCGTGTTGCCCGACCTGCGCCTGCTGCGCGACCTGATCGGCCGCGGGGTCGATGTGAATGCCCCGCACCGTGGCATGACCCCGCTGCTGGCCGCGACCCGCGACAGCTGGCATGGCCGCCCCGAAGCGGTGATGACCCTGCTGGCCAACGGCGCCGATTCGCGCGCGGTGGACAGCGATGGCAACACGCCGCTGCACCACGCTGCGCGCAGTTCCGACCCGGGCGTGGCCGCGCTGCTGCGCGATGCCGCCGCCGAAGTGGATGCGCTCAACACCGAGGGCTGGTCGCCGCTGGCCGTGGCCTGCCAGGTCGGCAACTGGCGCCTGGCCCGCTTCCTGCTCGAGCGCGGTGCGCGCAGCGAGCCCAGCGATGGCACGCCGGTGCTGCTGGCCGCCGCCGCCACCGAGGACGACGATCCGGCCGGCGTGCAGCTGCTGCTCAAGCACAAGGCCCGCGCCGACGCGCGCGACCGCCAGCGCCGCAGCGCGCTGCACGAAGCTGCCCTGGCCGGCCATGTCGAGATCATCGGCGTGCTGCTGGGGGCGGGGGCAAACCTGGAAGCGCGCGATGCGCTGGGCCGCACGCCGTGGCTGGAAGCCGCCCGCGCCGGCCGCGCCGCTGCCATCGAACACCTGCTGCCGCACAAGCCCGACCTGGTCGCTGTCGATGGCGAAGGCCGCAATGCCGTGCTGCTGGCCGCGATGGCCGAGGATGTCTCGCCGCTGCTGGTCAAGCGCCTGGTCGACCTGGGCATCGCCGCCGATGCCAGCGATCCGCTCGGCCGCCGCGCCGTGGACTACGCCGCCGAGGCCGGCCGCTGGGCGATCGTGGCCCTGCTGGACCCGTCCTACCCGCTGCCGGCGGCGGTCAGTGATGGCCTGGCCGAACGCGGTGAAGCCGCCAGTGCCAGCGGCCTGCTGCCCGACCGCCCGCCGCTGACCCTGCTGCGCGAAGCGCTGGGCTTCGGCAATACCGAAGGCATGGCCGCGCTGGCCAAGCTGTGCCAGCCCGAAGAACTGGGCGGGCTGCTGCTCGACCCGGAGCTGGCACTGGAACCGCGCGCGGTTGACTGGCTGCTGGGCCACGGCGCCGACCCGTACGTGCGCGACGCCTGTGCCGATACCCCCATGTTCGCCCTGCTGTCGCGTGGCATCGACGCGGTGCCGGCGCTGCAGGTGATGCTGCAGCGTGGCCTGTCGCCGGCCGGCCGCGGTGGCCTGGCCCGCTTCCTCGCTGCCTGCGCGCAGCACGACCAGGCCGCACGCGGCCTGGAGCAGTTGGCGCTGGAGCTGCTCGAACGCGGTGCCGATCCGTTCGCCGCTTCGCCGGCCGGTGACCCGCCGCTGTCCTTGGCGGTGCGCCTGGGCTGGCTGCGCCTGCAGCAGGCCCTGCTCAATGCCGGTGTCGACCGCGAAGCCCGCGACAGCCACGGCATGACCGCGCTGCATCTGGCGACCGCGCTGGCCCGCGAAGGCGCACTGAAGCTGCTGGTGCAGCACGGCGCTTCGCCGGAAGCGCGTGCTGCCGATGGCCAGACGCCGCTGGGCGTGGCGCTGTCGATCGGCCGCCGCGACCTCGCCGACTGGCTGGATTGGCGGGTGTGGCCGCTGCCGCGCCGCACGCTGCGCGAAAGCGACCTGCCGGCTGCAGCCATGGTTGGTGACGTCGATGCCGTGCGCCGCTTGAACGATCTGGGCTTTGCCATCGACGCCGTCGATGCGCAGGGCTGCACCGCGCTGCTGCGCGCCGCCGGCGGTGGCCACCTGGCGGTGGTCGACCTGCTGCTGGCGCGTGGCGCCGATCCGCAGCATGGCGCGGCCAGTGGCGCGACCCCGCTGTCGGCGGCGGTCAGCATGCGCCAGGTGGATATCGTCTCGGCCCTGCTCGACGCCGGTGCCCAGCTGGAACACCGCCTGCCGGGCGGGGTGACCGTGCTGATGCTGGCGTCCGCGCTGGGCCTGCCGGACATCGTCGCGCGCCTGCTCACTGCCGGTGCCGACGTGCATGCCGGCGATGCCCAGCAGCTGGGCCCGCTGCACTGCGCGGCGCTGTACGGCTTCAGCGCCCGCGACCGTTCGCGCCTGCTGGCCCTGCTGGATACGCTGCTGCTGGCCGGCGCCGAGCCGGACCAGGCCGCGGCCGGTTCGGTCACCCCGCTGCTGCTGCTGCTGGGCGCACGCGCCGAGCCGGGCACCGCCTGCGACGAACAGGTGGTGATGGCTGCGGTGGAGCGCCTGCTGGATGAGGACGTGAGCCTGGACGTGCGTGACCCGCGCGGCTTCGGCCCGCTGCACCTGGCCGCCCTGCACGGCCTGCCGCTGCTGGTACAGCGCCTGCTGCGCGCCGGTGCCGATCCGGAAGTGCGCGACAGCCTCAACCGCAGCCCGCGCGAGATCGCAGTGATGCGCGGCTTCATCGACGTGGCCGGCGAATTCGAACCGCGCGTGCCCGGCGTGTCCTCGATGGCCCGGTTCCTGCGCGACAACGGCTGATCCCTGTAAAAGGGTAGTGCCGGCCGCTGGCCGGCAACTTCATGAAACCTCCGGGATCTCGAGATTGCCGGCCAGCGGCCGGCACTACCGGGCCCGCCATCGACCGGGTGGGTGCCGACCGTTGGTCGGCATGAGATTCTGGGTGGGTGCCGACCGTTGGTCGGCACCCCTTTTTATAGGCGCGTTTTTCCTGGGGCCGGGCGGGGGGGGGGGGGGGGGGCCCCCGGTGGGGCGCCACGCCTATTTCTCGTCGCTTTCCGCGTCGGCCTCGAACAGGTGCATCAGGTCATTGCGCGCATCGCGCGAGGTCTGGATCACCGCGGCCTCATCGTCGTAGACCAGGTACTGGTCACGCAGCAGCTGCTCGTCATGCTCGCGGAACCGCTGCACATGGCGCTGCGCCACGTCCGCCGCCACGCCCAGCGCGGTCAGCACCCGCCCGCTCATTTCCAGGCTGGTGCCGAACACCTCGCGGAACGGTTCGGCCGACATGTCCATCAGGCGCCAGGCATGCTGGCGGTTGCGCGCGCGCGCCAGCACCTTCGCATCCGGGTACAGGCGGCGCACCATCCGCACCGCGCGCAGGTTGGTCTCCGGGTCGTCCACGGTGATCACGAACACATCGATGTGCTCGCCCCCCGCCGCGCGCAGCATCTCCGGTCGGGTCGGGTCGCCGTAGTACAGCTGGTTGCCGAAGCGGCGCAGGTCGGCCACGGTGTCCGGGTTCGCCTCCAGCGCCACGAAGGGCACCTTCTGCGCGGTCAGCAGGCGCGCGATCACCTGGCCGAAGCGGCCCATGCCGGCGATCAGCACCTTCGGCTGGTTGTCCGGCGCGACCTTGTCGGCCGGCGCGGCATCGCGCGGCGCAGGCGTTTCCCGGCCCAGCAGCTTCAGCAGCACGAGCATCAGCAGCGGCGTGATCGCCATCGACAGGCCGACGATGGCCACCAGCCGGTCATGGTTGGCATCGCCCAGCAGGTGCGCACGCTGGGCCTCGTTGAACACCACGAACGCGAACTCGCCACCCAGCCAGAGCACGCTGCCCAGCAGCAGTGACTGCCGCGAATCCAGCCTGGCGATGCGGCCGATGGCGTACAGCAGGCTGAACTTCACCACCAGCAGCGCGGCCACGCCGGTGGCGATCAGCCATGGCTCGGCGGTGATGCGGTCCAGGTCGATGCCCATGCCCACGGCAATGAAGAACAGGCCCAGCAGCAGGCCCTTGAACGGCTCGATCTGCGCTTCCAGTTCGTGCCGGAATTCCGAGTCGGACAACAGCACGCCTGCCAGGAAGGCGCCCAGGCTGGGGCTGAGGCCGGCTTCCTGCATGAACCAGGCGGTGCCCAGCACCACCAGCAGCGCGGTGGCGGTGAACACCTCGGGGCTGCGGGTGCGGGCGATGATGCCGAACACCTTGCGCAGCACCGGGCGCCCGCACAGGATCACCACCGCCAGCGCACCCAGTGCCACGGCCGCGTCTTCCCAGCGCAGGGTCTGGTTCTTGGCCCCGCCCAGCAGCGGAATGGCGGCCAGCAGCGGGATGGCGATCAGGTCCTGGAACAGCAGGATGGCAAAGCCCAGCCGGCCATGGTCGCTGTTGATCGCCTTGTGTTCGGACAGCAGCTGCAGGCCCACCGCGGTGGACGACAGGGCCAATGCGATGCCGACCACCAGCGCGCTCTTCCACTGGAAGTGGTCGAGCAGCAGCAGGCCACCCAGCAGCAGGCCGGACAGCGCCACCTGCGCCGCACCGGCACCGAACACCGAGCGCCGCATCACCTTCAGGCGCGCCGGCGACAGCTCCAGGCCGATGACGAACAGCAGCATCACCACGCCGATCTCGGCGGCGCCGAGGATGCGGTCGGCATCCTGCACGAAACCCAGCCCGTCCGGGCCCAGCACCACGCCGGCGGCGAGGTAACCCAGCACCGCACCGAAGCCGAACTTCTTGAACACCGGCACCGCGATCACCGCGGCCAGCAGCAACACCAGCGCCAGTTCAAGACCACCGCTATGCATGGGAATACCTGGTCATCGCGGGGGCCCGGATTGCGTTCGTTCGGCTGGGGGACTGCGACCATGCAGGCCGCCCCTTCATTATGCGCGCCGGCCCGTGCACGAACGACAACGGGGTTGCAACGTGGCGGCGGCCAGTGGCCCGGCCAGGGTTGACCGGGCGTGCCGGCAGGTCCAGACTGCCTGCCGCTGTCGGCCCACCCCTGTGGGGCGTGTCCGCCAGTACACCCATCCGGAGTCCCCAACCCATGTCCAGCGACAGTAGAAGTCGACCTCGTTCGACGCCAGCGATGGCCACCGCCTGACATCGGGACGGTTTGCCTGCGTTGGCGTTGCGCGAGGTCGCACCCCACAAGGCAAACCCATGAACCAGAAGCAATTGCTGCGCCCGGTGGCCGATGCCGCCGCACTGGCGGCACCCCTGGCCAACTACAACACCGCCGATGCGGTGGAGTTCCTCAACACGCTCGACCTGCAGCGCGCCGCCGAAACGCTGGCTGCGCTGTCGCTGCCGCGCGCGGTGAAGATGCTCGAAGCGCCGGAACTGCACCGCAGTGGCGAGCTGGTGGCCGCACTGCCGCCGGCCCGCGCCGCCGCACTGCTGGGCCTGATGGCCGACGACCGTGCCACCGACATCGTCCACGAGCTGGACGAGGAAGAGCGCGCGCGGCTGATCCCGCTGCTGGGCAGCGACGCCCGCCAGGCCATCCAGACGCTGCTGAGCTACCCGCCCAACACCGCCGGCGCGTTGATGACCACCGAGTTCGTCGCCGTGCCCGCCACCTGGACCGTCGCCCAGACCCTGCAGCACATCCGCCAGGTCGAGCGCACCCGCGAGACCGTATACGCCATCTACGTGCTCGACCCGGCCAGCCAGCAGCTGCAGCAGGTGGTGACCATGCGCCGGCTGATCACCGGCCTGCCGGAGGAGTCGATCCTCGACGTGGCCCAGGTCAACCCGCCGGTCACCGTCGATGCCCTGCTGGACCAGGAAGAAGTGGCGCGGCTGATCCGCCGCCACGACCTGCTGGCCATTCCGGTGGTGGACGCGCAGCAGCACCTGCTGGGCATCGTCACCGTCGATGACGTGCTCGATGCGCTCATCGAGGAATCGACCGAGGACGCACACAAGTTCGGCGGCATGGAAGCGCTGGACAAGCCCTACATGCAGATCGGCTTCTTCGAGATGCTGCGCAAGCGCGCCGGCTGGCTGAGCGTGCTGTTCCTCGGCGAAATGCTCACTGCCAGCGCGATGCAGCACTACGAGGACGAACTGGCCCGCGCGGTGGTGCTGACGCTGTTCATTCCGCTCATCATGAGCTCGGGCGGCAACTCGGGTTCGCAGGCCACCTCGCTGCTGATCCGCAGCCTGGCCCTGCGCGAGCTGCGCCTGGGCGACTGGTGGAAGGTGGCGCTGCGCGAAGTGCCCACCGGGATGGTGCTGGGCGCCATCCTCGGCTGCCTGGCCATCGTGCGCATCGTCATCTGGCAGCTGGGCGGCCTGCATGACTACGGCGAGCACTGGATCCTGCTGGCCATCACCATCGGCGCGGCGCTGGTGGGCATCGTCACCTTCGGTTCGCTGTCCGGCTCGATGCTGCCCTTCATCCTCAAGCGCCTGGGCTTCGACCCGGCCAGCGCCTCGGCCCCGTTCGTGGCCACCCTGGTGGACGTGACCGGCCTGGTGATCTATTTCAGCATCGCCGCGATGATCCTGCACGGCACCCTGTTGTAACAGGGACGTCATCCACGCATGGCGTGGATCTACTGGATCGGGTCGTCATCCACGCATGGCGTGGATCTACTGGATCGCTGCGTCATCCACGCCGGGTGACGCTGCGATGTTGCGCTGGATCATGCGCCCGGCGCGCCGGTGCGTGTACCGTAGGCGCATGAGTACCTACCACCTGCAGTCCGTGTTCCGTCCGCAGTCGGTCGCGGTGATCGGCGGCAGCCCGCGCGAGCGCTCCGCCGGCCGTGCGGTGATGCGCAACCTGCGTGGCACCGGCTTTCCCGGCAAGGTGGCGTGGATCAACCCGCGCCACGCCGAGATCGATGGCATCCGCACGGTCAAGCGGCTGAAGGATCTCGATTGGGTACCCGACCTGGTGGTCATCACCGCGCCGGCGGCGATCGTGCCGCAGGTGGTGCGCACCGCCGCCGAGCGCGGCGTGCAGGCGGCCATCATCCTCACCGCGCACCTCGGCGAGGGCCCGGGCTCGCTGTCCGAACAGGTGGAAACGGTGGCGCGCAAGCATGGCCTGCGCATCCTCGGCCCGCATTGCCTGGGCGTCATCGCGCCGCATGCGCGGCTCAACGCCAGCATCGCCGCGCACTTCCCGCAGGCCGGTGACCTCGCCCTGATCTCCGAATCCTCGGCCATTGCCGCCGCGCTGGTGGAATGGGGCGTGGCCCGCTCGGTCGGCTTTTCCGCCGTCGTCTCGCTGGGCGACACAATGGACGTCGACTTCGGCGACCTGCTCGACTACTTCGCCACCGATTACCGCACCCGCGCCATCCTGCTCTACGTCGAGCACATCAAGGACGCGCGCAAGTTCATGTCGGCCGCGCGTGCCGCCGCGCGTGCCAAGCCCGTGGTGGTGGTGAAATCCGGCCGCGCCGAGCGCGTGCAGCCGGGCAGCGCCGATACCCACGTGCAGGCGCTGGCGCGCGCCGATGATGTCTACGGCGCGGCCTTCAACCGCGCCGGCCTGCTGCGCGTGAGCGCACTGGACGAGCTGTTCACCGCCGCCGAAACCCTGGGACGCCTCGGGACATTCCCCGGCCGCCGCCTGGCCGTGCTCAGCAATGGCGGTGGCGTTGGCCGCCTGGCAGTGGACCAGCTGATCGCGCTGCGCGGCACCTTGGCGCAGCTGTCCGACAGCACGGTGGAAACGCTGGACAAGGTGCTGCCGCAGGGCTGGTCGCGCAGCAATCCGGTCGACATCGTGGTCGACGCCGACGGCGATCGATACGCGGCCGCCATCGAAGCCCTGCTGGCCGACAACGAGAACGATGCGGTGATGGTGGTCAACGTGCCCACTGCGTTCACCTCGTCCGCCGATGCCGCGCAGGCACTGACCCGCACCCTCGGCCTGCGCCCGCGCCACCACCGCGACAAGCCGGTGTTCGCCGTGTGGCTGGGCAACGATGACCAGGCCACGGCCACGCTCAACGCGGCGCGCGTGCCGACCTATCCCACCGAAGCCGAAGCCGTGCGCGGCTTCCAGCACCTGGTGCGTTACCGCGAAGCGCAGAACGCGCTGATGGAAACGCCGCCCAGCCTGCCGCAGGATTTCAGCGTGGACACCGCGCGCGCGCGTGCGCTGGTCGAGGCCGCGCTGAGCAACGGCCAGCAATGGCTGGATCCGCTGGCCACCCACGATCTGCTCAAGGCCTACGGCATTCCCTCCGCGCCGGTGATGCATGCGCGCGATGCGCACGAGGCGATGGACCTGGCGCAGCCGCTGCTGGAGCGCGGTGCCACGGTCGCGCTGAAGATCCTCTCGCCGGACATTCCGCATAAATCCGAAGTGGACGGCGTGCGCCTGAACCTGGCGACGCTGCCGGCGGTGCAGGCCGCGGCCACGGCCATCCTCGAACGCGCGCGCCAGCTGCGCCCGGAAGCACGCATCGACGGCCTGCTGGTGCAGCCGACCATCGTCCGCCCGAAGGCGCGCGAGATCATCGTCGGCATCGCCGATGACGCCACGTTCGGCCCGGTCATCGTGGTCGGCCGCGGTGGCACCGCGGTGGAAGTGATCAACGACAAGGCGCTGGCACTGCCGCCGCTGGACCTGCGCCTGGCCCATGAACTGATCGGCCAGACCCGCGCCTCGCGCATCCTCAAGGCCTATGGCGATGTGCCCGCCGCCGACGAGCGCGCGCTGGCGCTGGCACTGGTGAAGCTGGCGCAGCTGGCCGCCGACATTCCCGAAGTGCGCACGCTGGACATCAACCCGCTGCTGGTGGACGGCAAGGGCATCCTCGCCCTCGATGCGCGCGTGGCCATCGCGCCCTCGCGCATCCTGCACAAGGGCCGTGGCCATCCGCGTTTCTCGGTGTTTCCGTACCCGAAGGAGTGGGAGCGCACCATCGAGCTGTCCGACGGTGGCCGTGCCTTCGTGCGCCCGGTGCGGCCGGAGGACGATGCGCTGTTCCGTGCGTTCTTCGCCCGCGTCAGCGACGAGGACCTGCGCCTGCGCTTCTTCCAGTCAGTGAAGCACTTCAGCCACGAGTTCATCGCGCGCCTGACCCAGCTCGACTACGCGCGCTCGATCGCGCTGGTGGCCATCGACCCGCGCAACGGTGACATGCTGGGCGCCGTACGCCTGCATGCGGACGCGGACTACCACCGCGGCGAGTACGGCATCCTGATCCGCTCGGACCTGAAGGGCCACGGCATCGGCTGGCGCCTGATGGCGATCATGATCGAATATGCCAAGTGGCTGGGGCTGGACGTGGTGGAAGGCCAGGTGCTGCGCGAGAACAGCACCATGCTGGCGATGTGCCAGAGCCTGGGCTTCATGACAAAGCTGGACCCGGACGACCCGACGGTGATGATGGTGACCCTGCCGGTACAGCAGGTCGACGTCGCCGCACCCCCGCTGTAGAGCCGAGCCCACGCTCGGCTGCATTTCATGCCATGCCCGGCGGAACGTCGGATTCAACGCAGCGGTTCCACCACCACCGCCGTGCCATAGCACAGCACCTCGGTCAGCCCGGTCATCACGTCGGTGGCGTCATAGCGCATGCCGATGATGGCGTTGGCGCCCAGCTGCCGCGCGTGCTTGACCATGTCGCGGTAGGTTTCCTCGCGGGCCTGCTCGCACAGTTCGGTGTAGATGGTGATGTTGCCGCCGAAGAGCGTCTGGATCCCGCCCAGGAAATTGCCGACGATCGAGCGCGAACGCACGGTGATGCCGCGCACCACGCCCAGGCTGCGGGCCACGCGGTAGCCCGGCAGCTCGAAGGCGGTGGTGACCAGGGAATCCTCGAAGCGCAGGGCCGGAGGGGAGGGGATGCCACTGTTGTAGGGGTCTGCCATGCTGCTGCCTTTTGTAGAGTCGAGCTTGCTCGACTGGCTGTGTGGTGGTCGGGCAGGCTCGACTCTACAGCCCAACGGCCCGTTGCGGCATGGCCGTGCTCTTGCCGCCGCGCGACAATACCCCCATGACCGATCGCATCCCCCTGCTGCTGCTCCCCGGCCTGCTCAACGACGCCGAGCTGTGGCGCGCACAGCTGGCCGACCTGGCCGACATCGCCGATTGCACCGTGGGTGACCAGACCCGTGGCGAGACGCTGCAGGCGGTGGCCGAGGACGTGCTGGCGCAGGCACCCGAGCGCTTCGCCCTGGCGGGTTTCTCGCTGGGGGGCTTCGTCGCCCAGCAGATCCTGCGCATCGCGCCCGAGCGCGTGCTGCAGCTGGCCCTGGTCGACACCTCGATCCATGCCGATTCGCCCGAGCGCGCCGAACAGCGCCGCAGCCAGCGCGCCAGCGTGCGCCTGCCCGGCAAGTTCCATGGCTTCGGTGATGCGCTGATGCGCAGCTACATCGATGCGTCGCGGCTGGATGACTACGTGCTGGTGCAGCGCGTGCGCGACATGACCGCGCGGCTGGGGGCAGAAGTGTTCCTGCGCCAGAGCGGGCTGGAACGGCGCGACGGCCATGACGTGCTGGCCGCGTACCGCGACCCGCTGCTGATCGTCTGCGGTGCCAACGATCGCATCACGCCGCTGGCGGTGAGCGAGGAAATGCACGCGCTGGTGCCGCACTCGCAGCTGGTGGTGGTGCCCGACTGCGGGCACCTGGCACCGATGGAAAAGCCGGACGACGTGAGTGCGGCGATGCGCGGCTGGTTGTTGCAGGGCTGATGGATCCGCCGGGCATGACCCGGCGGACGTTTCCCACGGTGGCGGGGGGGGGGGGCCCGGGGGGGGGCCGGGGCCCCCCCCCCCCGCGCGGGCGGGGCCG
>NZ_JACVTT010000055.1:0-31627 GCF_016624665.1 Stenotrophomonas sp. S39
AGTAGATCCACGCCATGCGTGGATGACCGTCGACCAGCCCGGACGCGCAGGCGGCGTAAGGCCCATTGATCCACGCGTGGCGTGGATCTACCGCAGCGCTTCCAGCAGGACCTCGGGGCGGAGTTCCAGGCCCGCCAGATCAGCATTGAAATTGACACCGGCCAAGGCACCGTCGCGCTGCATGCCCGGCAGCCAGCGCTGCATGAAGGCCTCCAGCGCAATGACGGTAGGCACGTAATCCGCCCACTCGTCCACCGCATGCCGTGCGGCATATGCACGGTCGGACCAGAACACCAGCACGTCCTCGTCGCCGTCATTGGAGGGGCAGTACGCCCAGCCGCGCGCCTCGCTGCGCAGGCCCCACACCTCGCCATGCTCGCGCACGCGGCGGATGAAGCGCTGTTTCAGCAGTTCCATGTCAGCCGTCAGATGCAGGCTCATGGCAGCCACGCGTTCATCATGTCGTACAGCGAGGGGAAGAGCATCTCCACCTCCCCCTCATCGTGCAGGTAAAGCATGATTTCACCTCGGGCAGATATCAGAACAGGATTACCGGCACCGTCATCGGAAACAGCCAGCGCAGTGCGCAGGTGATCCGACACGTCGCCGCCGTAACGCTCACGGAACCCCAGGGTCAGCTCGGTCACGGTCTCACGCCCGATCAACGAACCGTTCGCGAACGCGTGAATATCCACGCCGCCGAACGAACCGCCGAAGTGCTTGATGAAGGCCACGTACTGCGGCGCAAACACGGTACCGAGTATCTGCTGGGCCGCTTCGATCTCGGCGTCCGTTGCCGGTTGCCCGCGCAGGCTGGGATGCTCGGCCAGCAGAGCTTCCACCCTGGCAACCAGTTCGGGCGGCATTGGCTCGCACCCATGATCCTCAGCCACCGGTGTACGGCCCCTCACCCGGCATCACCTCCAGCAGCGCGCGGGTGATCACCCGCGGGTACACCGTCAGATGGTCCTCGCCCTCGATCACCACGTTGTCCACCTGCAGCTTGCGGCCACTGCGCTGCAGCTGCGCAGTGAAGTCCGCGGCCTGCCGCAGCATGTCGTTGCCGGTTGAATAGCGCGGCCCCGGCTTGACGGTTTCGTAGCTGCCCACCGACAACAGCACGCGGGTCGGCTGTGCCGGGATGACGGCACTGTCCTGCATGCGCGGCAGCAGCAGTTCGTCGAACCACAGCGAAGGACTGGACAGGATGTAGGTGCTGAACAGGTCCGGCTGGGTGGTGAGCACATAAGCGCCAAACAGCGCGCCATAGGAATGGCCGGCAAACGCGCGTCGCGCCGGATCGGTGCGGTAGCGCGTATCGATCATCGGCAGCACCTCTGCGGCCAGGAAGTCGCGGTAATGCTCGGCACCGCCGTAGGTGACGTCATCACTGTAGTAACCGTCAGCCTTCCGCACCGGATCGCTGGGCGTGTAATCACGCGAACGGCTCTGCTTGGAGGTCAGGCCTTCCTGCGGCGGCAGCCCGACCAGGATGAAGTTCTCGATGTTCACGCCCTGCTGCCCCACCAGGTTGCGCACGCTGCGCACCAGCGGAAAGCTGTACAGCGCATCGGTCACGTACAGCACCGGGTAGCGCTTTTCAGGGTGTGCGGCGTAGTCGGCCGGCAGGGCAACCCAGATCGGGTAGTCGCGGCCGACCGGGTCGTGCACGCGCAGCGCTTCGGTATCGGGCAGCACCACGCCAGGTGTGGCGGCTGCTTCTGTTGCCGGGTCCTGCTTCGCTGTGTCCTGCCCTGCCGGCGGTGACACCGACATCGCGCACCCGGCCAGTGCCAGGCACATCACCGCACTCCATCCACGTCCGTGCTTCATCCGCGTTTCTCCTGTGGCCATCGGCGCGATCAAGGCTGCGCCGGCGGGTGCGCCGGGAACAGCGTGCGCAGCGCCTGCAGCGCCGCCGGGTGGTAGATCGTGCCGTGGGTTTCCTGCGGGAACGGCTGATAGTCGACCTGCAGGGAGGGCGAGGCGCCGTGCAGCAGCGTGCTTAGTTGCTGCGCAGTCTGCGCCAGCTCCGGCTGCCCGCTGCTGGCCAGGAACACGCGCGGCGTGGCCTTGGCCACCGCCGGCAGCAGCTTCGGCGCCGAGGCCAGCAGCGCGCCCTTGTTCCACCACAGGCTGGGGTCCAGCGCGATGTAGCTGTTGAAGAGGGTCGGCTCCTGCAGCAGCGTTTCCACCACGAACAGGCCGGCCAGCGACTCGCCGATCAGCGCGCGCTCGTCGGTGGTCGGGTAACGCTGGCGCACCTGCGGCATCAGTTCGTCACGCAGGAAGGTGCGGTAGGCCGCCGAGCCGCCAATGCGCGGTGCGATCTTCCTGTCTTCCGGGTCGCTGCTGGGGCCGGTCATGTCGCGGCGGCGCTCGGTGTTCTCGATGCCCACCAGCAGGAACGGGCGCATGCTGTCGTTGCCGCTCAGCAACTGCACCAGGCCGGCCACGTGCAGGAAGTCCTCACCGATGCCACCGTCAGACATGTACAGCACCGGCAGCGGTGTCTTCGGGTCCAGGCCCCAGGGCTGCGGACGGTACACGTTGATGCGGCGGGTTTCACCCAGCGCCTTCGATTCGAGGGTGAAGGCTTCACCGATCACCAGCGGCGTGGCCGGCGCTGCCTGTGCAGCCGGTGCCGGTTCGGCAGCCCACAGCGGCGTCGCAGCGACGGCGGACAACAACAGCGACAGCACGATCAAGCGCATGAAGCAACCCGTCCTGGGAAAGATGCCGAGCATAACGCGCTCTTGGCGGCGATGGCGCTGCGCGATGCTACCCTGCATCGTTTCCTACAAGGAGTTGGAACATGGGTGGATTCAGCATCTGGCATTGGCTCATCCTTCTGGCGGTCATCCTGATCCCGCTCGGCATAGTCGGCGTGATCGCAGCGATTGTCCTCAACCGACGCAAGTAGATCCACGCCATGCGTGGATGCCCCACCACGCGACATCCCCCGGTAGAGCCGAGCCCACGCTCGGCTGCCGTTGGCGCAGCAACAGTCGCCCCACCCCTGTCGCATCTGCACTGAAAATCAGCCGCCAGACGCGCTCGCCCGACCGCCTTCGAAAGAAATATTGAAGCCAGCCATACACGAGCAGCTTCACACCGAATGGCCCGCACACTGCGATTTACGCCATTTCTCAGCGCGATCCGCCACGCGTTCCAGTAGATGCGTCGCGTCCTGTCGTTTGCTGCGCCAAACGCGCCTGCGACAATAGTTGTAAGCGCCTGCACTCGGCGGAGTTTCAGAAAACTCCGATTGAAATCCAGGCGCGGGCGTAACCAACATGCTGTGCCACCGACAACGGGTGGCACCGGGCCTGCAAGCCCGGGGAGACATCAAGCATGTTGTTTGCGCTCACCCGTCGGCACTGTCTCCGGACCGTGCCGGCGGGTGATCCGTCGGCCTCTATGGCGGGCGGTGCGTGGGGGTCTTCGGACCCGCCGGTTAATTGCTTGATGTCTTCCGGGCTTGCAGCCACGTACCGTCCGCCACCCGCATCCGCGCGGTGGCGTTTCCGCCCTAGTGCCGAGGAAAACGAGATGAACCCGCGTCCGCCCCAAGCGTCCCGATCCATCCACACCGTCGTCAACCAGGCCGCCAACGACGGCAACCCCGCGCCCGATCTGAGCACTTTCTTGGGATGTCTCAAACGCATCCGCGATGGAGACGCCGCCGACGGCCTGTGCTGGCCGGAACCCAAGCTGCTGCCCGGCCGCGCGCAGGACCTCGCGCGTGTCGAGCGCGCCGCCGTCGGCATGCTCACCGTGGCGGAAATGCTGCACGCCGCCGAACGTTGCCGCGTGCTGGCAACGCCTGATCGGCACCTGGATGAGGGCGTGGTGGACGGCATGTTGCTGGCCTGCCGCGGCCTGGCCGAACTGGTGTGCCGGGATGTCCGGCCGCAGTAGCTGCATCGCCATCGCACGCCGGCCCCAGCGTGGGCCGGACCGATTTACAGTCAAGTCGTCAACTACAAGGAGGTTTGCATGTTGAATGCACTGATCATCGCCGCACTGGCCGCGGGCCCGGCCGCATCCTCACCGTACGCCGATTGCGTGCTGGCCAACATCCAGCCCGGCCTGAGTGACCGTGCCGTACTGCTGGTGCAGCATGCGTGTGCCGCGAAGTACCCCGACAGTTACGCCGACGCGATTGAGCTTGAGCGCCGACACAGTGTCCAGCGACAGGCACAGTTCGATGCGGATCATGCTGCGGCGGCGCGGTCTGCCAATGCGGCTGCTGCTGCCGCGCAGGCGGCGGCAGATCGCAGTGCGGCGCAAACCAAGGGGGCCGACCCGAAGTAGGCCACGTTGCATCGGTGGCCGATCAGGCCGGATGGGTCCGCGCTGACGCGCGGACCACATCATCAAGCGGTGTTGCGCAGCGGATTGCCGCGCAACGCTGAAGCCTGGCGCGGGCTCAACCCGCCGAGCAGGCGACGTCCATCACCGCGGCATTCAGTGTGCCCGCATGCACCGGCACAGGATCGAGCGGCCTGGGTTCGCCCCCGAGATACTCGTTGTCTGCGCTGAGTTCCAGACTGGAGAGATGGGCCACGGTGTGCTTCTTGCAGTCATAGCGTGATCGGACATCCATGTATCGGGTCCGCGGGTGAACCTTGAGATCGTCGGGTACGGTATCAAGGACCTGGCGGATCGACAGCGTGACGGTGTCACCCTCACGCCGCAGCTTCTGCTGCCTGTCGATATAGGTCTTGGATGACGCACTGCTGCCCAGGTAGTACCAGCGTTCTGGAGGATTGACCCCGTCTGCTCTTGCTGATGCCGGCGTCGCCGCATTCCCCTGCGTTGCGCCCGATTTTTCGGCTGCCTGGACCGACGTAGTGCCCAGGGCCACCGTGGCAACAAGCATGGCGCCAACGCGCTTCAATTCAACAAACGTCATGTAATTACTGCTCCTTGCTACGACATGGGGGGCGCAAGTATGCCGTTCGAGCGGGCCGCAATTTCCACTCTTGCCTGAATAGCCTACCTTTCGAGTTCGCGGCGCGACTTGATCAATCTGCGCAGAAGCTGGTCAGCACCCGCATGAGATCCGGGCTACGCTTCTTTGCGCCGTTCGACGGATATGAGTCAGAGCGCGACCAACCGACACCCTCACCAGGCTCTCTCCGTGCTCGATCGCGCCTGCCTGGTCGGCACCTTGGCCAAGCCCAACACTGAGCGTGTGGCATGAACAGCCGGGCGCCCCAGAAGGGCGTTTGCGGAGCAAAAAAAAAGACGCCTCAGGGGCGTCTTCTCTTTGCATGCATTGGTGGGCCGTGATGGATTCGAACCATCGACCAAAAGATTAAAAGTCTTCTGCTCTACCGACTGAGCTAACGGCCCGTGCATGCCCTGCCTTTCGGCGGGGTCGGCATTTTAACCTACTTTGATGGCTGGGTGGGAAGGCAAAAGCGTGCGAACCAACGGTTCGCACCCACCACAGCACACCGGTAGCGCCGGGCCATGCCCGGCGGAGGGCGTGCGAACCAACGGTTCGCACCCACCACAGCACAGCGGTAGCGCCGGGCCATGCCCGGCGGAGGGTGTGCGAACCAACGGTTCGCACCCACCGAGGGGCCGTCAGGCGTACAGCGTCGGGTCGGCTACGCCGGCATCGGCGAAGCCCTGCGCGCGCAGGCGGCAGGCATCGCAGTGGCCGCAGGCGGCGCCATTGGCGTCGGCGTTGTAGCAGGACACGGTCAGGCCGAAATCCACGCCCAGGCGCACGCCTTCAGTGACGATCTGCGCCTTGCTGAGGAACTGCAGCGGTGCGTGCACGGTGATGCCCGCCCCTTCCACACCCGACTTGGTGGCCAGGTTGGCCAGCGCCTGGAAGGCGGCGATGAACTCGGGGCGGCAATCCGGGTAGCCCGAATAGTCCACGGCGTTGACGCCGCAGAAGATGTCGTTGGCACCCAGCACTTCGGCCCAGCCCAGGGCCAGCGACAGCATGATGGTGTTGCGCGCCGGCACGTAGGTGACCGGGATGCCCTCGCCGCCCGCTTCGGGCACGTCGATGTCATCGGTCAGGGCCGAGCCGCCGATGCTGCGCAGGTCTACGTCCACGGTCTTGTGGGCGATGACGCCCTGGGCCTTGGCCACGCGCACGGCGGCGTCCAGCTCGGAGGTGTGCCGCTGGCCATAGCGCACGCTCAGGGCATGCACGGCAAAGCCCTGTTCCTGGGCCATGGCGATGACGGCGGCTGAATCCATGCCGCCGGAGAGAAGCACGACTGCCTTCTTCATGGGTAAAACATCCGGTTGGGAGGGGAAAGCCAGCACGCTGTCCCGCGCCGGAACTACATCAGGGCACCACGCCCAGGCTCATCGGCCCGGCTCGTCGTTCCACAGAATCTTGTGCAGCTGCATCTGGAAGCGCACCGGCAGCCGGTCTTCGACGATCCAGTCAGCCAACTGGCGCGCGGTGATCTCGCCCTTGCTGGGCGAGAAGAACACGGTGCAGCGCTTCACCAGGTCGTGCTCGGCCAGCATGCCCTTGGCCCAGTCGTAATCCACGCGGCTGCAGATGACGAACTTGATCTGGTCGCGGGCGGTCAGCAGCGGCAGGTTTTCCAGGCGGTTGCGCGCGGCTTCGGCCGACCCCGGGGTCTTGATGTCGACCACGCGCGACACGCGCGGGTCGACCGCGCTGACGTCCAGCGCGCCGGAGGTTTCCAGCGAGACGTCCATGCCGGCATCGCACAGCTTCTGCAGCAGCACCAGGCAGCGCTTCTGCGCCAGCGGCTCGCCGCCGGTCACGCAGACATGGCGCACGCCCTGGGCCAGCACCTCGGCCACGATGTCGTCGATATCCCACCAGGTGCCGCCGTGGAAGGCGTAGGCCGTGTCGCAGTAGTTGCAGCGCAGCGGGCAGCCGGTCAGGCGCACGAACACGGTCGGCCAGCCGGCGGTGTCGGCTTCGCCCTGCAGCGAGGTGAAGATCTCGGTGATCTTCAGCCGGGGCAGCGGCGACTGCACGATCTCGCTGGGGGTAGCGACGGCGTTGGACGGGGTAACGGCGGTCATGGCAAACAATTCTTCAGGGGACGGGCGACCGATTTGTCGTCGCCGGAAACGAAAGCAGCCGAGCATGGGCTCGGCTCTACAGGGCACCCATTGTACGCCCGGTCAGCGGCTCAGCGGATCTGCCGGCCCAGGCGGATGGACTGCAGGCGGTCCTGCGCGGTGCGCGCGGCGTCCGAGCCCGGGTACTGCGCCACGACGGTTTCCAGGGTCTGCTGGGCCTGGTCGACCTTGCCTTCGCCATACAGCGAGAGGCCAACCTTGAGCAGGCCGCCGGGGGCCTTGTCGTGGGTGGGATAACGCGAGAGCAGTTCGCGGAACTGGGTCTCGGCCATCGGGAAATTGCGGGTGGCGTAGTAGCTCTCACCCAGCCAGTACAGCGCGTTGGGGGTGTAGACGCCGTTCGGGTACAGCTCCAGGAAGCTCAGGAACAGCTGCGCCGAATCATCGTACTTGCCGGCCTTCAGCGCATCGAAGGCGACGTTGTACGAGGTGCGTTCGTCACCGGTGGCCGCCAGGCTGCCCGGGTCGCCGTGCACCGAAGGCGGCCGCTCGGAAGTGGCCGCTGCAGTGGGCTGCGCCGGGGCCGCGGGGGCCTTCGACGGGGTTGCCGGAACGGGCGGCAGGGCGGGCGCTGCATTGCCCCCTTCCAACCGGTTCAGGCGGCCGTCCAGATCCAGGTACTGGTCCTGGGAGGACTGCTTGAGCTGGGCGTTTTCGTGCTGGATCTGCTCGAGGGTCGACTGCAGGCTGGTGACCTGCTGGCGCAGCTGGTTGATCTGGTTCAACAGGTCCTGGTTGGCACTGTTGTTGTACATCTGCTGCTCGAGGGAACCGACACGGTCGGCCAGGCTCTGCCGCTGTGCGTGCGCCGGTGCGGCAGCCACGAGGGCTGCCGCAACGACCAGCATCAGTTTGATGCCAATGCGCATGGATTACTGCGCGGTGTAGACGATTTCGACGCGACGGTTCTGCGACCAGCAGGACTCGTTCGACTCGGTGCAGACCGGACGCTCTTCACCGTAGGACACGACGGTCAGCTGCGAAGCCGAGCCACCGTTGGCCTGCAGGGCCGAGTTGACGCCGTTGCCACGACGCTCGCCCAGGGCCTGGTTGTACGCGCGCGAACCGCGCTCGTCGGTGTGGCCCTGCAGGGTGATGCGCGAGGACGGACGGTCACGCAGGTACTTGGCATGGCAAGCCATGATCGCCTGGAATTCCGGCTTCACGTCTTCCTTGTCCAGATCGAAGTAGACAACGCGCTGACGCAGGCAGGCGTCGGTGTCCAGGTCGCCCGGGCCGTACAGGCCGGAGGTGGACGGACCGGTCGGGGCGGTGGTCGAGGTGCCGGTGTCAACCGGGGCTGCCGGCTCTTCCTTCACCTTCTTCGAGCAACCGGCCAGGACGGCCACAGACAGCAGGGAAACAAGCAGAACGCGGGTGGACTTGTTCATGGCAATACCTTTGTGGCTCCTAGGCCGATGAGGGGTCAATACAGCGAAAATATTAACACTCTTTTAGCGCTGGGTACGGTATGGCGACCATGCCGGTTCGCGCACATCACCATCGGCCAGCACCAGGCGCTGGCGGACACGCCCATCCGCCGAGACGGCATACAGCACGCCACGGCCACCTTCGCGCGCGGCGTACAGCACCATGCTCGCGTTCGGGGCGAAACTCGGCGACTCGTCCAGCGAGCCCACCGACAGCGTGTTCCAGCGCGCGGAGCCCAGCGAGCTGTCCATCACCGCGATCTTGTAGCTGTTGCCCGAGCCCTGTGCCACGGCGATCTTCTTGCCGTCGTAGGACACCGAGGGCTTGGCGTTGTAGTTGCCCTGGAAGGTCACGCGCTCGGCACTGCCGCCGCCGGCGCCCACCTTGTAGACCTGCGGACGGCCGCCGCGGTCGGAGGTGAAGTACACCGCACTGCCGTCCGGGGCCCAGGTCGGCTCGGTATCGATGGCGAAGTGGTTGGTCAGCTGGGTCAGCTGCTTGCTGCCCAGGTCCATCACGTAGATTTCCGGATTGCCCGAACGCGAGAGGGTCAGGGCCAGCTTGCGGCCATCCGGCGAGAAGGCCGGGGCGCTGTTGATGCCGCGGAAGCTGGTGACCAGCTCACGGGCGCCGGTGGAGATGTTCTGGATGTAGATGGCCGAGTTGCCACGCTCGAAGCTGACATAGGCGAGCTTGCCGCCATCCGGGCTCCACGACGGCGACAGCAGCGGCTCGGCCGAGCGGACGATGGTCTGCGGGTTGTAGCCATCCGAGTCGGCGACCATCAGCGCATAGCGCATGGCATCGCCCTTGCCGCTGGCGGTGACGTAGGCGATGCGGGTCCAGAAGGCACCGCGCACGCCGGTGATCTTCTCGTAGATGGCGTCGGCCATCTGGTGGGCGACGTCACGCATGGCGTTGCCGCGGGCGGTCATGGCCAGGCCCAGCAGGCGCTCGCCCTTGGGCACGTCGAACAGTTCGTATTCGACGCGGTAGGCGCCGGCACCGGCGTCCATCACACGGCCGACCACGATGTAGTTCTGCTTCAGCGCGCGCCAGGTCGGGAACTGGATCTCGCCGCCACGGGTCGGCTTTTCCACGATCTGTGCTTCGGGCAGCGTGCGGAACTGGCCCGAACGCTCCAGGTCGGCGCGGACGACGCCGGCCACATCGGTCTGCGGGGCGCCGGCCGAACCCTGGTAGGGCATGGGCACGACGGTGATCGGCAGTGCGGAGGCATTGCCGCCGATGATGTCGATATCCAGCCCCTTCTGCTGCGCGAAGGCAGCGAAAGGCAGCAAGAGGGCCGCAAACACGGCAAGCCAGCGAGGCATCTTCTTCATGGAGCGCTCAATAAAGGGGAAACCGGACAGATGGATAACAAAACGGGGGTGAACCGCTTCGCAATCATGAACCAAGGGTACGTGAATTCCGGGTCAGTACGCGCCCCGTCTCTCACGCCCCGTTAACTTCATGGCGAACGTCAGCCGGGCAGCCCCACCGGGGCCACCCGGATACCGGCCTCAGCGATCCTGGGCGGTAAAGGTGAAGTTGATGGTGCGGGCGAAGACCGACTCGAACCCCCGGTACGGCAACGGCTGGGCGTTCAGCACGGCCGCTTCGATCGAGCGCTTGCCAGCCTCGTCGTAGGGGCAGCTACCGCTGACCGTCGCGCTGCGCACCGTGCCACCGGGCAGCTGGTTGATGGTGATCTGGCACTTCTGGCCCAGCGGCACGCTGTCCGGACGGCTCCACGATGCCAGCACCTTCGCCTGGATGGCGGCAGCGTACTTGGCCGAAAGATCGTCACTGGTGCCGCCACCACCGGCAGCCGGCTGCGCGGCACTGGTGCTGCCGGCCGGGGCCGCGCCTGCGGCGTTGCGGGCCGCAGCCACCTGGCGCAGCTTCTGTTCGGCCAGCTTGGCTTCCTTCTCGGCCTGCTCGCGCTTGGCGCGGATGTCGGCGATCTTCTTCTGCCGCTCGGCCTCGGCCTTGTCGGCCGCCACCTTCTGCTGGTCGGCGATCTTCTTCTTGGCGTCTTCTTCCTGCTGCTTGGCCAGGCGTGCCTTCTGCTCGGCTTCTTCCTGGCGCTTGCGTTCGGTCAGGTCGATCTGTTCCTGGCGGCGCTTGGCTTCCTGCTCCTGCTTGGCCTTCTCCTGCGAGATGGCCAGGGCGTTGGCGGCATCCTGGTCCTTGGTGTCCGGCTGGGCCACGCGCTCCTGCGCCTGTTGCTGCTGCGGCGTGGGCGCATCCTGCGGGCGCGGCGCCTCGATCGGCTGCGGCGGCGGGATGGTGTCTTCGGGCACGGCGACCGGTACCGGCTCGGGCACCGGCTGCGGCAGGTCTTCCAGCTTTTCCGACTGGCGCAGGGCCTGGCGCGCGGCGGCGGCCTCGGCGGAGGACAGCGCCAGGCTGGCCTCGACCGACGGATCGCCGGCGGCGGCTTCGGTGTTGCGTTCCGGCGACCACAGCCAGGCCACGATGAAGACCAGCGCGACCAGCAGGTGCACCAGCACGGCCAGGCCCAGGGGCAGGCCCCAGCCCGGTTCCTGCTTGTGCGGCGGTGGCAGGGTGTCAGCGTGCATCGGTGGCCAGGCCTACCTTGTCGACTTTGGCGCGCTTGATGACATCCATCGCCGCGATGACCTTTTCATAGGCCACGGCACGGTCGGCGGCGACGATCACGCGCACGCCCTTGTCCTGTGCGGCGATGCCGGCCAGGCGGCCTTCCAGTTCCTCGGCGCTGACCGCGACCGGCTCCTTGGCGTCGGGCAGCTTCAGGCTCAGCTGGCCGTCCTCGCGCACCGAGACGATCACCGGGTCCTGCTTGCTTTCCAGCGCCTTGGCGTTGGACTGCGGCAGGTCGACATCGAAGCTCAGGGTAAGCAGCGGCGCGGTGACCATGAAGATGATCAACAGCACCAGCATGACGTCGATGTAGGGAACGACGTTGATTTCCGATTTCAGCTTGCGGCGCTTGCGGCGACCGATGGCAGCGGACATGGCTTGGACTCCCGGGTCAGTCGCTTACTCGTCGCCAGCGCTCTGGCGCTGCAGGATCGAGCTGAACTCTTCGGCGAAGGTCTCGAACCGCACCGACATGCGCTCCACGCGGGTGGTGAAGCGGTTGTAGGCCCACACCGCCGGGATGGCCACGAACAGGCCGATGGCGGTAGCGAACAGCGCTTCGGAAATGCCCGGCGCGACGGCGGCGATACCGGCCTGAGCGCCGCTGCTGATCATGTCGTGCATGGTGACCATGATGCCGAACACGGTGCCGACCAGGCCCACGTACGGGGCGGTGGAGCCGATGTTGGCCAGCAGTTCAAGGTTGCGCTCGAGCTGGTCCACTTCACGGGTATAGGTGGTGCGCATGGCGCGCTGGGCACCTTCCAGCTGCGCGCGGCCATCCAGGCGGCGCTTGTCGCGCAGGCGGCTGTATTCGCGGAAGCCGGCTTCGAAGATGGCTTCCAGACCGCCGACATTGCGGCTGCGGTCGGTGGCCGAGCTGTACAGCTTGCCCAGGTCGGCGCCGGACCAGAAGCGGTTCTCGAACTCGTCGGCTTCGCGGGTGGCCTGCTTGAAGACGCGGGCCTTGCGGAAAATGATCACCCAGCTGACGAACGAGCCGACCAGCAGCAGCAGCACGATGATCTTCACCGGCAGGCTGGCCTTGGCCATCAGTTCGAGGTAGTTGATGCCGCCGCCGGTGGTGGCCTGGGCAAGGGTCTGGGTCGCGGCATTGCTGACATCGGCCGGCAGTGCCTCGGTGACCGTGGCCTGCAGGGCCAGGAGCGTTGCGATCATCCGTTGTTCCTCAAAGTTCGGATTCGGGGTGGAGGTAGGGTTGCAGCGCGGCAAGGACGGGTTCGTCCATGCCACGCGGGCGGAAACTGGCCGCGTCCAGTGCGGCGATGCGGACCTGGGCCGACAGCAGCAGTTCGCCGTCGCGCTCGACCCGCTGGTCGAAGACCATGCTGGCCTTCTTCAGCTGGACCAGGGTGGCGCTCACCTGCAGGGCGTCATCCAGCCGGGCCGGCTTGATGAAGTCCATCTGCATCGAACGCACCGCGAACACCATGCCGTGCTCGCTGCGCATGCGCTCCTGGCCGTAGCCCAGCGCGCGCATCCATTCGGTCCGGGCCCTTTCCATGAAGGCCACGTAGCGGGCGTGGTAGACCACCCCGCCAGCGTCCGTATCTTCCCAGTAAATGCGTGTCGGCCAACTGAATCGGGGCTCAACCGACATCGGGAACCTCCGCAAACAGGTCCTGGGGCGGGTTTTTGGGCTTCAGGCCCATGTGCCGGTAGGCCTTGTGGGTGGCCATGCGGCCGCGCGCGGTGCGCACCAGGAAGCCCTGCTGGATCAGGTAGGGTTCAACCACGTCTTCCAGCGTGCCGCGCTCCTCGGACAGGGCCGCGGCGAGCGATTCGATGCCCACCGGGCCACCGTCGAAGTAGTCGACCATGGTCTTCAGCAGGCGCCGGTCAAGCTCGTCGAAGCCTTCCGGGTCGACCTTGAGCATCTTCATGGCGGCCTGTGCGACGGCTTCGTCGATATGGCCGCCGGCCTTGACCTGGGCGTAATCACGCACGCGGCGCAGCAGGCGGTTGGCGATACGCGGGGTACCACGCGCGCGGCGGGCGATCTCCCCTGCCCCGTCGGCGGTGCAGTCGATGGCCAGGATGGCCGCCGAACGGCGCACGATGCGGGTCAGTTCCTCGACGCTGTAGAACTCCAGCCGCTGGACGATGCCGAAGCGGTCGCGCAGCGGCGCGGTCAACAGGCCGGCGCGGGTGGTGGCGCCGATCAGGGTGAACGGCGGCAGGTCGATCTTGATCGAGCGGGCCGCGGGGCCCTCGCCGATCATGATGTCGATCTGGAAGTCTTCCATCGCCGGGTACAGCACTTCCTCGACGACCGGCGACAGGCGGTGGATTTCGTCGATGAAGAGCACGTCGTGCGGCTGCAGGTTGGTCAGCAGCGCGGCGAGGTCGCCGGCTTTCTCGATCACCGGGCCGGAGGTCACCCGCAGCGCCACGCCCAGTTCGTTGGCGATGACATGGCTGAGGGTGGTCTTGCCCAGGCCGGGCGGGCCGAAGATCAGCACGTGGTCGAGCGCGTCGCCACGGGCCTTGGCGGCCTGGATGTAGATTTCCATCTGCTCGCGCACCGGCGCCTGGCCGAGGTAATCGGCCAGTCGCTTGGGTCGGATGCTGGCGTCGGCGGCGTCATCCTCGCGGGTGGCGCCGGCGCCGATGATGCGATCGTCGGTCATGCCGTGATTATGCGGTAAATGGGTGCATTCCGGGGCCGGAAGCACGGTAGTGCCGGCCGCTGGCCGGCAACCCCATGAGCATTTGAGGCATCGCGGGATGCCGGCCAGCGGCCGGCACTACCAGATCGATCGGGGTCAGATCTCGACCTGGGCACCCAGTTCGACCAGGCGGTTGCCCGGGATGCGGAAGAAGCCGGTGGCCGGGGCGGCATTCCTGTGCATCAGCGCGAACAGCTTGTCGCGCCAGATCGGCATGCCGCGGTTGGCGGTGGCGACGATGGTCTCGCGGCTGGCGAAGAACGTGGTGTCCATCGGGTCGAAGTAGATGCCGCCGTGGTCGCACGAGCGCATCAGCGCCAGCGGCACGTCCGGGGTTTCCATGAAGCCGAAGCGCACATAGACCCGGTAGAACTCGTCGCCTACCGATTCGATCTTCAACCGCTGCCCTTCCATCGCATAGGGGATGGGCAGGGTTTCCACGTGCAGGAACACGTTGCGCTCGTGCAGCACCTTGTTGTGCTTGAGGTTGTGCATCAGCGCATGCGGGGCCACGGTCGGGTCGGCGGTGAGGAACACTGCGGTGCCCGGCACGCGCACCGGCGGCGCCAGCATCAGGCCCGGCAGGAAGGTGTCGATGCGGATGCCGTCCTTGCGGATCTCATCGCGCAGCAACTCGCGGCCACGGCGCCAGGTGCGCATCATGGTGAACAGGAAGATGCCCAGCACCACCGGGAACCACGCGCCCTGCAGCAGCTTGGCGCCGTTGGCGATGACGAAGCCCAGGTCGATGATGAAGAACACCACGCACAGGGGCAGGATCCAGTTGCGCGCCTTCGGCCACAGCGAGCGGGCCACCAGGGCCAGCAGCAGGGTGTCGATGAGCATGGTGGCCGACACCGAGATGCCGTAGGCCACGGCCAGGTTGGACGAGCTGCGGAACGCCAGCACCAGGCCGATGACCATCACCGCGATGCCCCAGTTGATGCCGGGGATGTAGATCTGGCCGATGGTGTCGTGCGAGGTGTGCTTGATGCGCATGCGCGGGATGTAGCCCAGCTGCATCGCCTGGCGCGACACCGAGAACGCACCGGTGATGACCGACTGCGAGGCGATGACCGCGGCCATGGTGGCCAGGATGATCATCGGGTACAGCGCCCAGTCCGGCACGGCCTCGAAGAATGGGTTCTTCACCGCCTCCGGATGGTTGAGCACCAGCGCGCCCTGCCCCAGGTAGTTCAGCACCAGGCATGGCAGCACGAAGAAATACCACGCATGACGGATGGGCTTGGCGCCGAAGTGGCCCATGTCGGCGTACAGCGCTTCGCCACCGGTCACCGCCAGTACCACCGCGCCGAGGATGAAGATGCCGTGCCAACTGTGGTCCATGAAGAAGCGGATGGCCCACCACGGGTTGAAGGCCTTCAGCACTTCCGGTGAATCGACGATGTTGTAGATGCCGATGGCGGCCAGCGATATGAACCATATCGAGGTGATCGGCCCGAACAGCTTGCCGATCTTCTCGGTACCAAAGCGCTGCACCGCGAACACAGCCAGCAGCACCACGACCGTGATGGGCACGATGAAGGCATGCAGGCCCGGGGCCGCCACCTCCAGGCCTTCCACCGCGCCCAGCACGGAAATGGCCGGGGTGATCACGCCGTCGCCGAAGAACAGCGACGCACCGAAGATGCCGAGGATGCCGACCACGTACGCCGAGCGCGACCCGTTGCGCAGGGTGCGCTGGGTCAGCGCCATCAGCGCCATGATGCCGCCCTCGCCGTCATTGTCGGCGCGCATGATGATGGTCACGTACTTCAGCGTGACCACGATGTTGAGCGCCCAGAACGCCAGTGACAGCACGCCGAGCACGGTGTCGTGGTCGCTGTTGAGCCCGTAGTGCGGCGAGAACGCCTCCTTCAGGGTGTACAGCGGGCTGGTACCGATATCGCCGAAGACCACGCCGATCGCACCGATGATCAGCGCCAGTCCCCCGGCCGGGGGGGCGTGACCGTGACCGCCAGGGGCGGCTGCGTGCGGGGTTTGACTGCTGGACATGGGACTCCTGGCGAAGCTCAGGCGATTCGTGGAAGGAAAGGAAAACGGATCAGCGCAGCGCGGACTGCAGCGCCTTGCGGATCACGGTGGCCACTTCGTCACCCTCATTGAAGGCGTCGCGGGCCATGCGCGCCGCTTCGGCCGGCTTGTAGCCCAGCTGCTGCAGGGCCACGGTGGCGTCGGACAGCGGATCGGCCGGGGCCGGACCGCTGCCGGTAGGCAGTGCGCCGCCGGCACCGAACTGGGCAGCGCGGTCGCGCAGCTCCAGCACCATGCGCTCGGCGGTCTTCTTGCCGATGCCGGGGATGCGGGTCAGCGCGGTGATGTCACCGGCCTGCACCATGCGCGCGAACTCTTCGACGGTGACACCGGACAGCACGGCCAGCGCGATCTTCGCGCCGATGCCGCTGACCTTCTGCACATCGCGGAACAGGCGGCGCTCACCCTCGCGCAGGAAGCCGTACAGCGAGACGCTGTCTTCCTTCTGCGAATAGTGGGTGTACAGGGTGACCTCGCGGCCGAGTTCGGGCAGGTCGTAGAAGGTGCTCATCGGCGCCTCCAGTTCGTAGCCCACCCCGTTCACGTCCACCACCAGCCACGGCGGTGCCTTGTAGGCGACGATGCCGCGCAGTCGACCGATCATTGCGTGCAGCTCCTCATTTGCGGCCCCAGGCCTGGCGGGCACTGAGCCCCAGGCGGTTGGCCGTCGCCCTTACGTGGGCATGGGTGATCGCCACGGCCAACGCGTCGGCCGCGTCGGCCTGCAGCTTGGTTTTCAGGTTGAGCATGAGCCCGACCATGTGTTGAACCTGTTGCTTTTCGGCGCCACCGCGCCCGACCACGGCCAGCTTGATCTCGCTGGCGGCGTATTCGTGCACCGGCAGGTCGCGCAGCACCACCGCCGAGATCGCCGCGCCACGGGCCTGGCCCAGCTTCAGCGCCGAATCGGGGTTGCGGGCCATGAAGACCTTTTCGATGGCCACTTCGTCCGGCTGGTATTCCCGGCACAGGTCGGCCAGGCCCAGCACCAGCAGCTTCATGCGCTGGGGGAAATCGTCGGCGCCCAGCAGCACCAGCGGCTGGTGGTGCACGTGGCTGACCTTGCCGGCGACGTCGACATCAATGATGCCGACCCCGGTCCGCTGGGAACCGGGGTCGATGCCGAGGATGCGGGTCATGTGGCACTCCTGGCCGGGTGGAACGGGAAACGCTGGCAGGGCAATGGGCTCATGACTGTCCGCGGTGACCGTTCAACGGCCCGCGCCCAGGCCGTCGAGGACGGCTCAGGCGTAGGCGTCGGCGCCGAGATCGGCGTTGGAATACACGTCCTGCACGTCGTCCAGGTCTTCCAGCATGTCCAGCAGCTTCTTCACCTGCAGGGCGACATCGCCCTCGACCTTGATGTCGTTGTCGGCGCGGAAGGTGATCTCGGCGTGGTCGGCGACATGGCCGGCCGCGGCCATTGCATCCTTGACCGCGTTGAACGCGTCCGGGCTGGTGACCACGTCGATCGCGCCGTCTTCCGGGTAGACCACGATGTCGTCGGCGCCGGCTTCGATGGCCGCTTCGGTGATCGCTTCTTCATCGGCACCGGCGGCGAAGTGCAGCACGCCCAGGCGCTTGAACATGAAGGCGACCGAGCCTTCGGTGCCCATGTTGCCACCGCACTTGCTGAACGCGTGGCGGACATCGGCCACGGTGCGCACGCGGTTGTCGGTCAGGCAGTCGACGATGACGGCCACGCCACCGGGGGCGTAGCCCTCGTAGCGGATTTCCTCGTAATCGACGCCTTCCAGTTCACCGGTGGCCTTCTTGATGGCGCGCTCGATCACGTCCTTGGACATGTTCACGCTCAGGCCCTTGTCCATGGCAACACGCAGGCGCGGGTTGTTGTTGGGGTCGCCTCCACCGCCGCGCGCGGCAACGCCGATCTCGCGGATGATCTTGGTGAAAATCTTGCCGCGCTTCGCGTCAGACGCGTTTTTGCGGTTTTCGATCGAGGGACCTCTTCCCATGGGTGTTACCGTCTGGCTGCTTCAGGATCAAGGCGCGGATTCTACCTGATCGGCGGCCGCAACCGTGTCTAGGGCGGTAGATGCCGCCGGGCCATGCCCGGGGAAGAGCGTGCGAACCAACGGTTCGCACCCACCAGTGCAGGTCGGTCGCACCCACCAACCTACGCGGCGGCGGCGTCGCGGCTGTGATCGAACTGGCCGTGGCGCAGGAAGTGCGCGGTCTGCCGCGCGGCATCGGGCGACACCACCAGGCCGCTGTGGCTGGTGCGCACCACGCAGTGGTCGGCCAGGCCCGGCAGGCGGGTCTCGGCCAGGGCCACGGTGCCGTCGGATACGTCATCCAGCGCGCCCAGCAGGCTGCCCAGGCCATGCGGCACCGATCCGGCGATCAGCCCGACCTTCGCCCTGCCCTGCCAGTCCGGCAGGCCATCGAGCAGCAGTTCACTGCTGCGGCCCAGGGCCAGGCCCCAGCCGTGCTCGGACAGCGACCGCGCCGTGCCACTGCCACGCAGCGGCGACCCCAGGCAGACCACGCGCTGCACATCCAGCTGCGGCTGGCGGCGCAGGGCCTCCAGCGCCAGCAGGCCGCCCAGGCTGTGGCCGACCAGCGACAGCGGGCCGGCATCGGCCAGGCGCTCCAGCAGCTGCGGCACGGCGACATCGGGGCCACCGAATACCGAGGAGTAACCGAAGGCATGCACCTGGAAACCACGCGCGCGCAGGCGCCAGGCCAATGGCCCGACCCAGGCGCGGGCATTCCAGATGCCATGCAGAAGCAGTACGGGGGGAGTCATGCGGTGCAGCCTGGCGTTCGGCGGGGCGGGACGTACGGTGATTGAACAGAATCGACCGGCAAGCGCCGGTGAACGGCCTCACGCCGGACGCGGCACCCGGCGCAGGATGAATTCCAGGTCGTTGGTTTCGCCAACCGGGAACAGGTACTCGCCGGCCTTCTCGAAGCCGTAACGGGCATAGAAACGCTGGGCACCGAAGTTTTCCGACCACACCCCCAGCCACAGGGTGCGCGGGCCGTCCTGTTCCAGCCAGGCCAGTGCGGTTTCCAGCAGGCGGCTGCCCCAGCCACAGCTCTGCTGGGTCTTGATGAGGTACAGGCGCTTGAGCTCGCCGTCACCGGGCTTCACGTCCGGGTGCGGCAGCCCGCAGGGGCCGGCGGCGGCATGGCCGACCGCCTCCCCGTCCAGCTCCAGCAGCCACACCGCGTAATCGGGGTGGGCCAGGATGGTTCGCTGCCGCTCCACCGTGTAGGACTCCTCGAGGAAATCCTGCAGGTGCTGCGGCGGGTACAGATGGCCGAAGGTTTCGGTGAACGTGCGGGCAGCCAGCGCCGACAGGGTCGGGGCGTCGTCCACGGTGGCGCGGCGGATGGAATACATGGGTCGAGTGGACGCCAGGGCGACGGTCGGGGTCAAGCCCGTTCCGGCGACTCGGTTTCGTCTTCTTCTTCCTCGTCCTCTTCCTCGTATTCCTCTTCGTCCTCGTCCTCGCCTTCTTCCTCGTCCTCGTCGAACTCTTCCTCTTCGTCGTCCTCGTAATCCTCGACGCCGAAGTCTTCACCGTCCCAACGGCCTTCGCCGTCAGCGACGAAGGTCAGGGCCATCGCCGCCGGGTTGGTACCGACGCGGACCAGCCAACCACCGAATACACGTGCACGCTCGGTGACCAGGTTGGCCTCGGAGCCTTCATTGCCCAGCTTTTCCCACTCCAGCGAAAACGCAAACTCGGTCATTGCCTGGATCTCCTGATCAGTTGGTCTTGGGGCGAACCTGGATGTGCACTTCGGCCAGCTGCGTGTCGACGATCGGCGACGGCGCATCGGTCATCAGATCCTGCGCACCGGTGGTCTTCGGGAACGGGATGACGTCGCGGATCGACTCGGTGCCGGCCATCAGGGCGGCGATGCGGTCGATGCCGAAGGCGATGCCGCCGTGCGGCGGTGCGCCGTAGTTCAGCGCGTCGAGCAGGAAGCCGAACTTGGCACGGGCCTCTTCGGCACCGATGCCCAGCAGCTCGAACACCGCGCTCTGCATGTCCGGGCGGTGGATACGGATCGAGCCGCCGCCGATTTCATTGCCGTTGAGCACCATGTCGTAGCCGCGCGAAACGGCGGTACGGGCGTTGGCGCGCAGATCGGCGATGTCATCCACGGCCGGCGCGGTGAAGGGGTGATGCAGGGCGACGTAGCGCTGGTCTTCGTCGTCCCATTCGAACATCGGGAAGTCGGTGACCCACAGCGGGGCCCAGCCGTCGGCGACCAAGTCGAAGTCCTTGCCGGCCTTCAGGCGCAGGGCGCCCATGAAGTCGGACACCTTGTTGTAGCCACCGGCACCGAAGAACACGATGTCGCCGTTGCCGGCGCCGACGTGGGCGACCAGGGCGGCGAAGGATGCCTCGCTGAAGAACTTCTGGATCGGCGAGCTGACTTCGCCGTTCTCGGCGATCTTGATGTAGGCCAGGCCCTTGGCGCCGTACTTGGCGGCATGCGCGGCATATTCGTCGATCTGCTTGCGCGACAGGGTGGCACCGCCCGGGATGCGCAGCGCGGCCACGCGGCCTTCGGCGTCATTGGCCGGGCCGGTGAACACGGCGAATTCGCTGTCCTTGACCAGCTCGGCCACGTCCACCAGCTCCAGCGCGATGCGCAGGTCCGGCTTGTCCGAACCGTAGCGACGCATCGCCTCGGCCCAGGTCATGCGCGGGAAGGTGGCGGCCAGCTCGACGTCGACCACTTCCTTGAAGATGGCGCGGATCATCGACTCGACGAAGTCCTGCACGTCCTGCTCGCGGACGAAGGCGAATTCCATGTCCAGCTGGGTGAATTCCAGCTGGCGGTCGGCACGCAGGGCCTCGTCGCGGAAGCAGCGCGCGATCTGGTAGTAACGGTCGAAGCCGGCCACCATCAGGATCTGCTTGAACAGCTGCGGGCTCTGCGGCAGGGCGTAGAACTCGCCCGGGTGCATGCGCGCCGGCACCAGGAAGTCGCGGGCGCCTTCCGGGGTGGCCTTGGTCAGGATCGGGGTTTCGATGTCCTGGAAGCCGCGCTCATCCAGGTGGCGGCGCAGGGCCTGCACCAGCTTGATGCGGGTGCGCTGCATGCGCTGCATTTCCGGGCGGCGCAGGTCCAGGTAGCGGTACTTCAGGCGGGTGTCTTCGCCCGGGTTCTCGTGCGCGTGGAACGGCAGCGGGGCGGCCTTGTTCAGCACGGTGATGGCGGTGGCGATCACTTCCACCTTGCCGGTGGCCATCTTGTCGTTCACCGCGTGGCGGGCGCGCACCACGCCTTCGACCTGCAGCACGTCCTCATAGCCCAGCGAAGCGGCCACGGCGAACACTTCGGCGTTGTCGACCTCGACGGTCACCTGCACGATGCCTTCATGATCGCGGAGATCGATGAAGCAGACGCCGCCCTGGTTACGGGCCACGTCGGTCCAGCCGGCGAGGGTGACAGTCTGGCCAATCAGGGTCTCATCGACCAGGCCGCAGAAGTGGGTACGCATGGGGGAAAGCTCCGCTGGAGAACGCCGGCACCCGACGGGGGCCGGAAAGCCCCGTATTCTGCGGCCGAGGCCCCGGCCGGGGCAAATGCGGACAGTCACACGGGCTTTATCCGGCCCGTCCTTATAGTCGCGCACCACACACCGTATGGGGATTGCCCATGAAACCGCTGTCCCTGGCCAGCCTGGCCCTGACCTTGTCCGTGGGCGGCCTTGCCGGCCTCGCCCTGCCCGTCGCCCCCGCCGCTGCGCAGAACGGCGTCGTCCGCTGCGAAAGCCAGAACAACCGGGAGCGGGTCTGCAACACCGGCTGGCGCAATGCGCAGATGGTACGCCAGCTGTCCGGCTCGTCCTGCGTGGAGGGCCGCACCTGGGGCAGCCGCAACGGCAGCATCTGGGTCACCAATGGCTGCCGCGCCGAGTTCGTGGAAGGCCGCGGTGGCTGGGGCGGCGGCAATGGCGGCAACTGGGGCGGTGGCAGCGGCGGCACCATCCGCTGCGAAAGCCAGGACAACCGCGAGCGCACCTGCCCGACCAACTGGCGCGGCGCGACCCTGGTCCGGCAGATTTCCGGCTCGGCCTGCGTGGAGGGCCAGACCTGGGGCGTCCGGCGCGGCAGCATCTGGGTCAACCGCGGCTGCCGCGGCGAATTCGCCGAGTCGCGTGGCGGCTGGGGCGGCGGCCACGGCGGTGGCTGGGGCGGCGGCAACAGCAACTATTCCGTCACCTGCAGCAGCAACAACAATCGCACCCAGAACTGCGACTGGGATGAACGCCAGGGCCGCCCGGTGCTGCAGCAGCAGCTGTCGGGCAGTGCCTGCCAGGAAGGTCGCAGCTGGGGCTATTCGCGCGGGCAAGTGTGGGTGAGCAACGGCTGCCGGGCGCGCTTCGGCACGCGGTGAGGGGTAGCGCCGGGCCATGCCCGGCGAGCGCAGCGGCGCGGTCAACCGCAGGAAAGCCGCCGGGCATGGCCCGGCGCTACCCGGGTGGCTGAGGGAAGGGTCAGGGTGCCGGCGGGGCCTCGTCGCCCCACGGCGCCGGCGGCAGCGCCACCGGCTTGCCGAGATCGAATTCGACGCGGAAGCGGCGTCCTTCCGGCCGGGTCAGCTCATAGACGAACCGCTGGTCCGGCTCGACCTCCATCGCCCAGGTGTTGTGGGTCGAGGCCAGCATGCCGGCACGACGGAACATCGCCACCGAATCGCCATCGGCCGGGAACTGCTGGCGCTCGGCGGTGCCCGGTGGCTTGCTGTCGCCGCCATACAGGGTGATCGCGTCCGGGCTGCCATCGGCATGGCGGTGGTCGTGCTTGAGCTTCAGGCCGTTTTCGGTACGGGTGATGATCCAGGTCCGCGAATGGTCATCGCCGACATGGAACGGGATGCGCAGCTCATGCCCGGGGTCGGCGCAGCCGCGCACGTGCATCACCAGGCGCTGGCCGGCGAAGGGATCCTCGCCGGTCGGGGCCGGGGTGTCCTCGACAACCCTGCCCGCGAAGGCCTGGCCGCAATGGGCGGCGATGGCCGCCATGAACGCATCGGCCGGGGCCGTGGACAGATCGTGGTTGATCGCTGGCGTCTGCTGCGAACAAGCAGCCAGGCTGCACAGCACGGCGACGGAAAGCAGGGGGGCACGTACATTCATGCCCCAACCCTAACGGCCATGCCGGGCAGGCGCAAACCGCAGCGCCCTGCCCCGCACGGCTCAGGGGATCATCGCATCGGCCAGCGCACCAACCCGCGCCAGCACGGCCGCACGCTGGTCATCATCCACCGATGCGCCCTGCAGGTAGGCGGTCACCACCCACGGCGCGCCACCGGCACGCGGCCACAGCACGGCGATGTCGTTGCGGGTGTCCTCGCCATTGCTGCCGGTCTTGTCGCCCACCCGCCAGCGCTTGCCGAGCCCGGCGCGCAGGCAGGCATCGCCGGTCTGGTTGTCGATCAGCCAATCGGCGAACTGCAGCCGGGATGCCGCCGACAGGCCATTGCCCACCGCGAAACGGGCCAGGCTGGCGGCCATCGCCGCCGGGCTGGTGGTGTCGCGCGGGTCACCCTTCGCGAACCGGTTCATCTCCGGCTCGTAGCGGTCGTTGCGGGTGACCGCGTCACCCTGCGCGCGCAGGAACGCCGTCAGCGCGGGCGGGCCACCATTGACGCCCAGCAGCAGGTTGGCGGCGGTGTTGTCACTGGTGGTCAGCGTGCCCCGGCACAGGTCGCGCACGCTCAGGTCCTTGCCGACGTGGCGGCGGGCCACCGGGGCGTAGGACAGCAGATCCTTTTCGGCGATCGGCACGCGGGTGTCCAGCGAAACGCGGCCCGCATCGGCCAGGCTCAGCACGTGGGCCACCAGCATCGACTTGAACGTGCTGCACATCGGGAAGCGCTCGTCCTGGCGATGCCCGGCGATGCGACGACCGCTGCCGGTGTCCAGCACGGTTACGCCCAGGCGGCCGCCGCTGGCCTTCTCCAGCGCGGCGAAATCGGCGGCATTGGCAATGGCGGCCGGCGCGGCCGGCACGGCGGCGGCAGCGCGCGCCAGTGCGGGCGCAAGCAGGGAGGATGCGAGGGCGGCACCACTGAACTGCAGGAATCGGCGGCGGGCGTGCATGGGCGGGCTCCGGTGGACGAGCACCGATTATCGGGAGCTCCGGCGCGGCGCCACCAGCGGGAATCTTCAGGGGAAGGCATGAAATTAATTCATGCCTGTCGCAAATGAACCCATGCCATGGCGAGGGTGCGACCTGTCGCGCTAGGATCAGCCATCACTCCACCTCACACCTGGCCATGCTGCACCCGACCCTGCCGCTGAATGCCCTGCGCGCCTTCGAGGCCGCCGCCCGGCACCAGAACTTCACCCGTGCGGCGCTGGAGCTGTGCGTCAGCCAGGCCGCGCTCAGCCACCAGATCCGTGGCCTGGAGGACCGGCTGGGCATCCGCCTGTTCCACCGCCTGCCGCGTGGAGTGGCACTGACCGACGAGGGCGCCGCGCTGTTCCCGGTGCTCAATGAATCCTTCGAGCGCATCTCGGCCAGCATCGCCCGCTACACCGGCGGGCCGGCGCGGGAAGTGCTGACGCTGGGCGTGGTGGGCACCTTTGCCACCGGCTGGCTGCTGCCGCGGTTGGCCGCGTTCGAAGCCGCGCACCCGGATATCGAGCTGCGCCTGCAGACCCACAACAACCGCATCGACCTGGCCGGCGAAGGCCTCGACCTGGCGATCCGCTTCGGCGATGGCGACTGGCAGGGCCAGGCCTGCACGGCGATCCTCGAGGCGCCGTTCGCGCCACTGTGCGCGCCGGCGCTGGCGCGGCGCCTGAAGCAGCCGCGCGATCTGGGCACGGTGCCGCTGCTGCGGTCCTACCGCAGCGATGAGTGGCCGCGCTGGCTGCAGACGGCCGGGGTGAGCGGCGTGGAAGCGCGCGGGCCGGTGTTTGATTCGTCGTTGACCGTGGCGATGGCCGCGGCCGGTGGCGCCGGCGTGGCCCTGCTGCCGCTGCGCATGTTCGAGCAGGAGCTGGCCGAAGGGCGCCTGCTGCAGCCGTTTGCGACCACGCTGGAACTGGGCCGCTACTGGTTGACGCGGCTGCGCTCGCGTGCCGAGCGCGAGCCGGCACGGCGCTTCCGCGAGTGGCTGCAGGCGCAGGGCGGGTAACCCCGCCGGGCATGGCCCGGCACTACCCATTACCCTTCCAGCAGCTCCATCCACGCGGCTTCGGCCTTTTCCAGCCGGGCAGCGGTGGTTTCGCGGTCGCGGCCGAGCACGGCCATGCGGGTGGCATCGGCGTAGTTGGCCGGGTCGGCCAGCTGGCGGTCCAGCTCGGCCAGGCTGTTTTCCAGCTCGGACACCTTGGCTTCGGCCGAGGCCAGCTTGTGCGGGTTGGCCGGCTTCTTCTGCACCACCTGCGCCACCGGGGCGGTCTTGACCACCACCGGCTCCTCCACCTGCTCCATGCGGGCCTTGGTGCCCTGCGCCTGCGGGCGGGTACGCAGCCAGGCGGCGTAAGCGTCGAGGTCGCCATCGAACGGCTCGACCACGCCATCGGCCACGCGCCAGAAGGTGTCGCAGACCAGTCCGATGAGATGGCGGTCATGCGAGACCATCACGATCGCGCCATCGAAATCGGCCAGCGCTTCGGCCAGCGCTTCGCGCATTTCCAGGTCAAGGTGGTTGGTCGGTTCGTCCAGCAGCAGCACGTTCGGCTGCTGCCAGGCGATCAGCGCCAGCGCCAGGCGGGCGCGCTCGCCACCGGAGAAGCCATCGACCGGCTCGAACGCGCGGTCACCGGGGAAATTCCACTTGCCCAGGAAATCGCGGAACGACTGGTTCGGCGCATCCGGGGCGATCTCGCGGAAGTGCTCCATCGGCGACTGGCCTTCGTGCAGCGATTCCACCGTGTGCTGGGCGAAGTAGCCGATCTTCAGGTCCGGGTGCGCCGAGCGCTCGCCGTCGATCGGCATCAGCTCGCCCACCAGGGTCTTCACCAGGGTGGTCTTGCCGGCGCCGTTGGGGCCGAGCAGGCCGATGCGCTGGCCCGCTTCCAGGCCGAAGCCGACGTTGTGCAGGATCACCGCGTCCTTGCCGTACCCCGCCTCGACATGGTTCAGGCGGATCAGCGAGAACGGCAGCTTGGCCGGCGGTGCGAATTCGATGCGGAATTCGCGCTCGGCGCGCACCGCTTCGGTACCGGCCAGCTTGGCCAGGCGCTTCATGCGGCTCTGCGCCTGCGCGGCCTTGCTGGCCTGCGCCTTGAAGCGGTCGATGAAGCTCTGCAGGTGGGCGCGCTCGGCCTGTTCCTTCTCGTGCGCGATCTGCTGCTGGCGCAGCTGTTCGGCGCGCTGGCGCTCGAAATCGGTGTAACCACCCGGGTAGAGCTTGGCGCCGCCACCGTGCAGGTGCAGGGTGTGGGTGGCCACGTTGTCGAGGAACTCGCGGTCATGCGAGATCAGCAGCAGGGTGCCCGGGTACTTCAGCAGCCACTGTTCCAGCCAGTACACCGCATCCAGGTCGAGGTGGTTGGTCGGTTCGTCCAGCAGCAGCAGGTCGCTGGGCATCATCAGCGCGCGGGCCAGGTTCAGGCGCACGCGCCAGCCGCCGGAGAACGAGGACACCGCGCGGTGGTGGGTCTCGGCCGGGAAGCCCAGGCCGTGCAGCAGCTTGCCGGCGCGCGCTTCGGCGTCATAGGCGTTCAGCTCGGCCATGCGCGTATGCGCCTCGGCCACGGCTTCCCAGTCCTCGCGGGCGGTGGCGTCGGCTTCGGCGGCCAGCACCGCAGCCACTTCGATATCGCCGCCCAGCACGAAGCTCAGCGCGGGGTCGGGCAGCGACGGGGTTTCCTGGGCGACGCTGGCGATGCGTACCTTGCCGGGCAGGTCAACGTCGCCCTTGTCCGCCTCCAGCTCGCCCTTCACCGCCGCGAACAGGCTGGACTTGCCAGCACCATTGCGGCCGACCACACCCACCCGGTAACCGGCATGCAGGGTCAGGTCGACATTGGACAACAGCAGCCGCTCGCCGCGGCGCAAGGCGAAATTACGAAGCGAAATCATGGGGGAAGGCGTCCATATAACCGAATGGAATGTGCTGGTAAGCACTGTTCCTGCGACGCAATTCTAGCGTTAACGAATACTTGACGCGCCCCGGGAAGCGACGCGGTCGCTCCACTTCTCTCCCTCGTCGAGTCCGCGCGCCTCCCGGGCCCCTCCCCCGCCAATGCCCGCCAGCGCTAAATGCTTGCTTTTGCAACGTTTTTTCACATGACGCGCATTTGACAGCTGTTTAAATTCCCGTTAATTGCTGTATTGCGCACCGCAACAACCGTCGTCCGCCTCACCCCCGTGATGTCGATTCCGGTGCCAGTTCCCGCCAACCGGAGCCCCACCCCGATGACCCGCAAGACCAGCCTGATCGCCGCCGCCGTCGCTGTCGCACTCGGTGGCTCTTCGTTCGCCGCTGCTGCCCAGCAGGCCGGCAGCGCCGCCAACACCCTCGATACGGTGATCGTCACCGGTACCCGCGTGGCCGACCGTACGGTCGCCGAGTCGCAGTCGCCGATCGACATCATCACCCCGGAAATCCTGCAGTCCACCGGTACCGGCGAACTGGCCACCGCGCTGTCGCGCGCCCTGCCCTCGCTGAACTTCCCGCGCCCGGCCCTGACCGACGGCACCAGCGGCGTGCGCCCGGCGCAGCTGCGCGGCCTGTCGCCGGACCAGGTGCTGGTGCTGGTGAATGGCAAGCGCCAGCACACCTCGGCGATGATCAACGTCAACGGCAGCATCGGCCGCGGCGCCTCGGCGGTGGACATCAACGCGATCCCGATCGCCGCCATCGAACGCGTGGAAGTGCTGCGCGACGGCGCCTCGGCGCAGTACGGCTCGGACGCCATCGCCGGCGTCATCAACATCGTGCTCAAGGGCAGCGGCAGCGGCGGCAGCCTGGCCGTGGACTATGGCCAGTACTCGGCTGGCGACGGCAACAAGTACCAGCTCTCCGGCGACACCGGCGTGGAGTTCGCCAACGGCCGTGGCCGCGTGCATGTGGCCGGCCAGATCAGCCAGCAGGATGAAAGCAACCGCGCTGGCCCGTACCGCGGCACCACGCCGAACACCGGCAATTTCCCCGCCATCGGTGAAACCACCTTCATCGTCGGCGACCCGCGCGTGGATGCCACCGCGGCCTCGCTCAACGGCAGCTTCGACTTCAGCGACCACGTGACCGGCTACGCCAGCGCGCTGCTCAGCAACCGCGACATCACCTCGTTCGCGTTCTACCGCTCGCCCAACCACAGCGGCCAGACCGCGCTGCTGTCGCAGATCTACCCGGACGGCTACGTGCCGGAGATCAACCAGTATTCCAAGGACCGCTCGCTGGTGGCCGGCGTCAAGGGCAACACCGAGAGCGGCTGGACCTGGGACCTCAGCCTGAACCACGGCGAGAACACCCTGGACTTCAACACCCGCAACAGCATCAACTACAGCCTGGGCGCCACCAGCCCGCGCTCGTTCTACGACGGCACGCTGAAGTACCAGCAGGACATCTTCAATGCCGACGTGACCAAGTCGCTGGACTGGGGCCTGGCCTACCCGGTCACCCTGTCCTTCGGTGGTGAATACCGCAAGGAAAAGTGGGACCAGAACCCGGGCGAACTGAACTCCTACACCGGCACCGGTGCGCAGGGCTTCGCCGGCTTCACCCCCACCAATGAAGTGCATGCCGACCGCCACAACTACGCGGTCTATGCCGGCCTGGAAGCCGACCTGACCGAGAAGTTCTCCGCCGGCATCACCGGCCGCTACGAGGATTACTCGGACTTCGGTGACCGCTTCTCTGGCAAGCTGTCGGCGCGCTATGCATTCACCGACAAGGTCGCGCTGCGTGCCACCGCCTCCAGCGGTTTCCGCGCCCCGTCGCTGGCCCAGCAGGGCTACCAGGCGGTGACCAGCCAGTTCACCAATGGCGTGTTCGTCGAACGCGGCACATTCCCCACCACCAGCGCGGCCGCACAGGCGCTGGGCGCTTCGCCGCTGAAGGCTGAAACCTCCACCTCCTACAGTCTGGGCCTGGTGCTGCAGCCGGTGGACCGCCTGTACATCACGGTCGATGCCTACCAGATCGACATCGATGACCGCATCGCGCTGTCGTCCAGCATCACCACCAACGCCGCCAGCAGCGCGCTGCTGACCAGCCTGGGGCTGCCGCAGGTGACCGCGTTCTCGTACTTCACCAATGGCCTGGACACCCGCACCCGCGGCGTCGACTTCGTCTCCAGCTACACCGTGCCGTTCGCGGCCAGCAGCCTGGAACTGACCGCGGCCTACAGCTACAACGACACCAAGGTGCAGCGCGTGGGCGGCACCCCGGCCGTGTTCAGCACCCTGGGCCTGACCCAGTCGCTGATCGGCCGCGATGAGATCGGCCGCATCGAGGACAGCTACCCGCGCGACAAGACCGTGCTGAGCGGTACCTGGCGTTCGGACCACTGGGAACTGGGCCTGGCCGCCACCCGCTACGGTGAGTTCACCGTGCGCAACTCGGCCACCGCCCTGCGCGACCAGACCTACGGCGACAAGTGGGTGCTGGACGCATCGGTGAGCTACAAGCCGAGCAGCAACTGGACCCTCACCCTGGGCGCCGACAACCTGCTGGACGAGTACCCGGACCGCACCGAAGACCTGCAGAACTCGACGTTCGGCATGCTGCCCTACAGCAACTACTCGCCGTTCGGCTTCAATGGCGCATACGTCTACGGCCGCATCAAGTACAACTGGTAAGGGGCAACGCCGGCCGCTGGCCGGCATTTCCTTGGCCTGGTGGGGTCAGAGCCCTTTTCCTCCTCGGAAAAGGGATCTGACCCCATTCTCGTTTACGGTTTGCCGTATGTGGCCGCATCGGTGAAAATCGGGACATCCCCCCGATTTCCTGCGAGTGCCGATGCACCATGACACCGACCTGATCAACATCGTGGCCGTTGGCCTGGGGCTCGCCTTCATCTTCGGCGCGCTGGCCAACAAGCTGCGCTTGTCTCCTCTGGTCGGGTACCTGGTGGCTGGCATCTGCGTCGGCCCGTTCACCCCCGGCTTCGTCGCCGACCAGGCGCTGGCCAACCAGCTGGCCGAACTGGGCGTGATGCTGCTGATGTTCGGCGTCGGCCTGCACTTCTCGCTGAAGGACCTGATGGCGGTGAAGGCCATCGCCATCCCCGGTGCCATCGGCCAGATCGCGGTGGCCACCCTGCTGGGCTGGGGCGTGGCCTGGCTGATGGGCTGGCCGGCCCTGCACGGGGTCATCTTCGGTTTCTCGCTGGCTACCGCCAGTACCGTGGTGCTGCTGCGGGCGATGGAAGAACGCCGCCTGCTGGAAACCCTGCGCGGCAAGATCGCGGTGGGCTGGCTGATCGTCGAGGACCTGGCCTGCGTCCTGGCACTGGTGATGATGCCGGTGCTGGCCGGCGTGTTCGGCCCCGACGCCGCCAAGGAAACCCACACCCTCGGCAGCGTGCTGGCCGACATCGGCTGGACCTTCGTGCAGCTGGGCCTGTTCGTGGCGGTGATGCTGGTGGTTGGCCGCCGGGTCATTCCGTGGATCCTGGAGCGCATCGCCGGCACCGGTTCGCGCGAGCTGTTCACCCTGTCCGTGCTGGCCATCGCGCTGGGCGTGGCGTTCGGCTCGGCCATGCTGTTCGGCGTGTCGTTCGCGCTGGGCGCGTTCTTCGCCGGCATGCTGCTCAACGAATCCGAACTGAGCCACAAGGCGGCGCATGACTCGCTGCCGCTGCGCGATGCGTTCGCGGTGCTGTTCTTCGTGTCGGTGGGCATGCTGTTCGACCCCAACATCATCGTGCAGCACCCGTGGCAGGTGCTGGCGACGGTGGCCATCATCATGTTCGGCAAGTCGGCGGCGGCATTCTTCATCGTGCGCGCCTTCGGCCACCCCACCAGCACCGCGCTGACCATTTCGGCCAGCCTGGCGCAGATCGGCGAGTTCGCCTTCATCATCGCCGGCCTCGGCGTGGCGCTGCAGATCCTGCCCAAGGAAGGCCAGTCGCTGGTGCTGGCCGGTGCGCTGGTATCGATCATGCTGAACCCGCTGGTGTTCGGCCTGCTGGACCGCTGGCAGGCCAAGCAGGAGCAGTCGCCGCAGGCGGCCGAGCCCGAAGAGGCGACCGGCCCGTCGCGCGACCTGCATGACCACGCCATCGTGATCGGTTATGGCCGCGTTGGCAGCGAGCTGGCCCAGGTGCTGCGCGACCGTGGCGTGCCGGTGCTGGTGATCGATGACAACAAGGAACACGTCGAGCAGGCGCACGCCAGGGGCCTGGCGGCGATCCGCGGCAGCGCCGCTGCCGACCGGGTGCTGGCCGAGGCCCACCCGGAGCGCGCGAAGATCGCGGTGCTGGCCATTCCGCAGCCGCTGGAAGCCGGTGAGGCGCTGGCCAAGCTGCGGGCGATCAACCCGGACCTGACCCTGCTGGCGCGGGCGCACAGCGATGCGGAAGTGAAGCATCTGCTGGAACACGGTGCCGATGGCACGGTGATGGCCGAGCGCGAGCTGGCGTATTCGCTGGCGGAGATGATCATGTCGACGCCGCCGTACCGGAACCTGGGGCAGCACAGCATTCCGGTGGTGTGAGGGGTGAGCGGGCGGCAGGGCTTGCAGCCCTGCACCTGCTGCGAGCCAAGGCAACGTCAACGTCAACGTCAACGTCAACGTCAAAAGCCTGCATTCCGTGG
>NZ_JACVTT010000056.1:0-31093 GCF_016624665.1 Stenotrophomonas sp. S39
TGTGGCTCAAGCCATGCGAGAGTAGGTCATCGCCAGGGTTTATACCCAAAACCCCGCTGCTCACGCAGCGGGGTTTTTTCTTTGCGCGTGATTGATCACGCCGCACCCATGGATTGCACGGAGCAACACCGGTAGTGCCGGCCGCTGGCCGGCACAGGCGCGGCGCCCGCGCCTGCAGGAACGGCGGTGCCAACCAAGGTTGGCATCTACCAGAGCACCGGTGCGCGTGGATGGGGTAGCCCTATATAGATCCACGCAACGCGGTAGTGCCGGCCGTTGGCCGGCGCAGGCACAAGCACAGGCGCGGCAACCGCGTCCGCGAAAGGCAAAGGTGCCAACCAGGGTTGGCACCCGCCCATCGCAACTGCCCGGCCTCAGGCCAGCGCCACGTCCCGCGTTTCCTGCTGGCGGAACACCGCCACCGCTTCACTCAACGTGCCCGCCTGCAGCTGCAGCTCGCGTGCGGCGGCAGTGGCTTCCTCCACCAGGGCCGCGTTCTGCTGCGTCGCCTGGTCCATCTGCACGACCGTCTGGTTGATCTGCTCGATGCCGCTGGACTGCTCCTGCGAAGCGGCGGAAATCTCCTGCATCAACGCGCTCACGCTCTGCACGCCGCCCACGATGCCCTGCATGCGCTGCCCGGCATCGGCCACCAGCTGCGCGCCGGCCCCCACTTCACGGCCGGCTTCGTCGATCAGTTTCTTGATCTCCTGCGCGGCCGCCGCCGAGCGCTGGGCCAGCACGCGGACCTCACTGGCCACCACGGCGAAGCCACGCCCCTGTTCCCCGGCACGGGCAGCTTCGACGGCGGCGTTCAGGGCCAGGATGTTCGTCTGGAAGGCGATGCCATCAATCACGCCGGTGATGTCACCGATGCGCCGCGACGCCGCCTCGATGGCCTGCATGGTGTCGACCACCCGCTGCATCGCCTGGTTGCCGTCGTTCGCCGCGTCCTGTGTGGTCGCGGCCAGATCGCTGGCCTGGCGTGCATGGCTGGCATTCTGCCGCACGGTGGCAGTCAGCTCCTCCATCGACGCCGCGGTTTCCTGCAGATGCGCTGCCTGGCGCTCGCTGCGCTCGGACAGGGCATCGTTGCCGGCGGCGATCTCGCTCGCGGCGCCACGGATGGCCCCGGCACTGCGCTGGATGCGGCCGACCATGCGCGCCAGCTGGGTCGCGGTGGCGTTGGCATCGCGCTGGATGGCGGCGAAGGCGCCGTGGTACTCGCCTTCCATGCGCCGGTCCAGTTCACCACGGGCCAGTGCGGCCAGCATCTGTCGAACCTCTTCGACCGTGCCACCCACCGTGGCCATCAACTGGTTGATGCCACCGGTCAGGCCATCCAGGAAGCTGGCCCCCTCGCTGGCCTGCAGGCGCTGTTCGAGGTCGCCGGCGGCCGCGGCCGCGACGATGCCGGCCACGGCGTTTTCCAGCGTCAGCTCATGGGTGCGGTCTTGCCATTCCACGGCAAAGCCGAGCCGGGTGCCCTGGGCATCGAACACCGGGGTGACGACCTGGACGAAATGCACCGGCCCGATCTGGATCTTGCCGTTGTGGGTGACCTGCAGGCCGTTGAGGATGGCGCGGATGCGCTCGGGGTTGGCGTGGAAACGATGGATGCTGCTGCCGACCAGCTGCTCGGCATCGAAATCGGGGAAGGCCTGGCGCAGCGTCGCCTGCTGGTTGCGCAGCAGGGCCACCACCGAACGGTTCACGTAGCGGATCACGTGGTCGTTGTCGGCGATCATCATCGCCGTGGGCGAGACATCCAGTGCCTGGCGGATCTGCGCGTTGTCCGCATGCGCCTGTGCCTGCCGCTCCCGCTGCGCCTGCACGTGGCGGGCGGTATCGGCCAGTGCATGGGCGAGCGAACCTGCGGCGTACTCCTGCACGTTGCTGTGCGCGGACAGGTCGGCGCCGGTGGCGATGGCGCGGGCCAGCGCAGCCAGTCGCTGCGGGCCATGGCCGAGCGCTTCGCTCTGCTGCCGCAGGCGTGCTGCGGTCTGCCCGAGCACGATGGCCAGCGCGGCCAGCGCTGCGGCGTGCAGCACGGCCGGCAGTATCGCCGCGCCCTGCAGCAGCGGCAGCAGCAGGGCGATCACACCGACCGCGCCGGCCAGCCACAGCGGCGGGCGATCACGGTGGCCGAGCAGCGCGGCCAGCAGCAGGCCGATCGGCAAGGCCGGGTTGAGACCACCGAGGTGGCAGAGCAGGGCCAGCTGGGTGGCAACGATCACGGCCAGGCCGTTGCGGGCCAGCGCCCTGCCCGCGTGCGGGCCGCCCAGCCACGCGGCGGGCACCAGCACGGCCGCCGCCAGCACGCCGGCCAGGCCGCCGTGGCCACTCAATGCAGCGCCAAGCCCGAGCAGGGCCATGGCAGCGCTGCCCAGCAGCAGGCGGCGGTCACCACGCCGTGCCAGTTGCTGCAGGTAGGGAAGGCGGCCCTGGTCGGGCGGGCGGGGGGATGCAACGGACATCGACGACTCCTGGATCAACGAACGGCAACGGCCCCGCGTACCGGCACGCACGACGGCGTGGCGATGGCAGGGCCAGGATTGCGCAGGGGGAAAAGGTGCGGATGGCAGGCGCCGGGGCCACGTCCTGTGGGCGGCGGTGCGGACAGACAGGCATGCGGGCTTCCTTGCAGGACCACGAACAGCCGCAGGCCCGACCGGGCCCGCGTACAGCGGGCGCAGGGGCCCGCAACTGTTCTATCGGCCGTGCGCGCGGGGAGTGAAGCGCGCGCGGCCGTCCTCGCTCAGCCGCCGTTGCGTTGGAGCATCGCCATCAACTGGCGAGGAAGCCGTTGATGACCTCGGCGATCTGCGCCGGCTGTTCCATGTGCAGGTGGTGGTTGCCCGGGAACACGGCCAGGCGGCCATCGCGCAGGTGCTGCAGGCGCTGGCTGCGACCCGGCTCGGGATAGTAGGACTGTGCCGGCGTGGCGTAGATGACCTGGGTGGGGCAGGCGATGGCCTGCAGCAGGTTGTCGATCTGCCCTTCGCTGAGGCGGATGGCCGTGGGCAGCATCAGCCGCGGGTCGCTGCACCAGCGGTAGCCGCCTTCGACCGGCTCGACGCCGCGCTCGACCAGCAGGCGGGCACAGCCCTCGCTGAGCTGGTTGGTCATCATCCGCGCGCGGATCGGCGCGGCCAGTTCGGGGAATACCCGCAGCTGCTTCCGGGCCAGGGCGCGGGTGGCCGTCACATGCTCGCGCAGGCGGTCGGCGGTTTCTTCTTCCGGCCCGCGCAGGCCGCCCAGTGCTTCGATGGCGATCAAACGCTCAACGCGGTCACTGACCGCCGCGGTGAGGCTGGCGATGCCGGCACCCATCGAATGGCCCATCAAGGTGAAGCGGTCCCAGCCCAGCGCGTCGGCGACATCGAGCACGTGGGTGATCGCTGCCGGCGTGGTGTAGACCGCGCCCGCCGGCAGGTGTGCGCTGTGGCCGTGGCCAGGCAGGTCGATGGCCACCAGGTCCAGATCGGGCAGGTGCGGGGCCAGCGGCACGAAGCTGGCGGCGTTGTCCAGCCAGCCATGCAAGGCCAGCACGCGGGTACCGCCGGCGTGGCCACCGCGCAGGCCGGCCACGCGCGCACCGGCGATGTCCATCGCGAACGGTTGCAGGCTCATGCCAGCGATGCCACGGCCAGGCGTGCCAAGGCGCGGGCGTGTTCGGGCTCGGCATTCAGGCACGGGATATAGCGCATCTGCGCGCCGCGCTCGGCCAGCGTCTCGGTGAAGCCCATCGCCACTTCTTCCAGTGTTTCCAGGCAGTCGGTGGCAAAACCGGGGCAGACCACGTCGATCTGTTTCACCCCGGCTTCGGCCAGTGCCCACAGGCTGGGCTCGGCGTAGGGCTGCAGCCAGCGTTCGCGGCCGAAGCGCGACTGGTAGCCGAGCTGCCATTCGTCGGCGGCCAGGCCCAGTGCCTTGGCGATGGCCTGCGCGCTGGCTTCGCAGCGCTGCGGGTACGGATCGCCGGCATCGGCCAGCCGCTGCGGGATGCCGTGGAAGGAGAACACCAGCTTCTGGCCACGGCCGTGCTGCTGCCAGTAGCGCTGGATGGAGCCGGCGACGGCGGCGACCCAGTCCGGGTCGACCGAGTAATCCTGCACCAGGCTGATGGTGATGCCGGGGTGGCGGCGCTGCCACGCATCGACGCGGTCTTCGATCGACGCGGTGGTGGTGGTCGAATACTGCGGGTACAGCGGCAGCACGACGATGCGGCGCACGCCTTCGGCGGCCAGGCGGTCGAGCTCGGCGGTGAGCGCGGGCGCGCCGTAGCGCATGGCATGGCGCACCCGCAGATTGGGCAGCAGCGCCTGCATGGCTTCGGCCAGGCGGCGCGTATGCACCATCAGCGGCGAGCCTTCCGGCAGCCACACCAGGGCGTACTTCGCCGCTGAACGGCCGCTGCGCAACGGCAGGATCAGCCCGCGCAGCAGCGGCTGCCAGAGCAGCGCCGGAATCGAGACCACGCGGGGGTCGGACAGGAATTCAGCCAGGTAACGGCGTACGGCGGGAGCCGTCGGCGTCTCGGGCGTGCCTAGGTTGACCGCCAGCACGGCGGTATCGGGTGCGTCGAGCATGGTCGATATTGTCGCCGATCCGACGCCGCGCCGGGATGCAGGGTTTGGATCGTATCGATGCAGGGGGTTTATCCGAATGGGCCGCGCTCATTGGATATTCATGACAACGCTACTAATTTCAGTCACTTGCTATATCTTCCTATGGACTGACTTCTGGAGCCCGCCATGCGTCGCCCGATCCAAGCCCTGCTGATCGCCGCCAGCCTGCTGTCCAGCCAGGCCATGGCCGGACCGCAGGAAGACCAGCGCGCCCGCAATGCGGTGCGTGTGCTGGCTGAAATCCAGGAAATTCCCGAGCAGGGCATTCCGGACAAATTGCTCGACGAAGGCCGCGCGGTCATCGTCATTCCCGACACGATCAAGGCCGGTCTGGTCATCGGTGGTCGCCGTGGCCACGGCCTGATGTCGGTTCGCATGCCCAATGGCGCGTGGTCGAACCCGGTGTTCATCAAGCTCACCGGCGGCAGCATCGGCTTCCAGGCCGGCGTGCAGTCCTCCGACGTGGTGCTGGTGTTCCGCAACGACCGCAGCCTGGACAACCTGGTCAACGGCAAGTTTACCCTGGGCGCCGATGCCGGCGTGGCCGCCGGTCCGGTGGGCCGCAACGCGGCCGCCGCCACCGATGGCCAGCTGAAGGCCGAGATCTGGTCGTGGTCGCGTGCCCGCGGCCTGTTCGCCGGCGTCGCCCTGGATGGCGCGGTCCTGCAGATCGACGATGCCGCCAACCTCGATGCCTACGGCAGCAACACCACGCCGCGGATGATCTTCGAAGGGCGAGCCGCCGGTGCGCCGTCGATGGACGTGGTCGCCTTCCGTGACCGCCTGGAAGAGGCGACCTACGCCGCCCGCAACAACCGCACCGGCAACGGCAGCACGGCCAGCGCCCCGCCGCCGCCGGTCCAGGCGCCTGTTCAGGCACCGGTCCCGGCCCCGGCCGAAGCGACCACCGCGCCGCTGCAGAACATGCCGCAGACCCCGCCGCCGCAGCAGCAGGGTTTTCAGCCGGTCGGCGACGGTGAGATCCGTACCGAGACGCTGGGCGGCAACTGACTTTCGTCACGCGCGCCGGCTTACAGCCGGTGCGCTATGCTCGACAGCCTGATCACTACGTAACGAGCGTCTTTATGGGCGGTTTGAGCATCTGGCATTGGTTGATTGTCCTGGCCGTGGTTCTGTTGGTGTTCGGCACCAAGCGGCTGACCAGTGGCGCCAAGGATCTCGGCTCGGCGGTGAAGGAATTCAAGAAGGGCATGCGCGACGACGACAAGCCGTCGGCGCAGCTGGGCGACGAGTCGCGCAGCCAGGACGCCTCGCGCACCGCGCAGGACGAGCACGACCGCAACGCGCGTTGATCCGGAGCGGTTGCGGTGTTTGATATTGGTTTCAGCGAACTGCTGGTGATTGCAGTGGTCGCCCTGGTGGTGCTCGGTCCCGAGCGCCTGCCCAAGGCGGCCCGCTTCGCCGGCCTGTGGGTGCGTCGCGCCCGCAACCAGTGGGATTCGGTGAAGCAGGAACTGGAGCGCGAACTGCAGGCCGAGGAGATCAAGCGGCACATGCAGGACGTGCGGCAGGGCATGCAGGACACCGAGAACCAGCTGCGTGCCAGCGGCGAAGCGGTGCGCCGTGAGGCGAGCGAAGCACAGCAGCAGGGCGATGACCTGGCCCGGGAAGTGCGCGCGCCGGCCCCGGCGCAGACGCCGCCGCACCTGGCCGAAGACCCCGCAGTGCCCGCAGCGGCGCAGGACAGCGGTTCGATGCCGCCCACCTCTACCGACTTTTCCGCCGATGCGCCCGCCAACGTGGCCGATGCGCCCGTTCCGCCGGAGCGCCAGCCATGAGCGAACATGATTTCGGCGAAAGCTCGCTGGTCGAGCACCTGGTTGAACTGCGCGCGCGCCTGATCCGCGCACTGCTGGGCTTTGGCGTGGTGCTGCTGGGCCTGCTGCCGTTCACCCAGAAGCTTTACAACACACTGGCCGAACCGCTGGTGTCGCAGCTGCCGAACGGGCAGACGATGATCGCCACCAACCCGGCCGGTGCCTTCTTCGCGCCGCTGAAGCTGACCTGCTTCGTCGCCCTGTTCGTGGCCGTGCCGTGGCTGCTGTACCAGCTGTGGGCCTTCGTCGCACCGGGCCTGTACGCGCGCGAGAAGCGCCTGGCGGTGCCGCTGCTGGTGTCGTCGGTGCTGCTGTTCTACACCGGCTGTGCGTTCGCCTACTTCCTGGTGCTGCCGGCGGTATTCCACTTCCTCACCACCTTCAGCCCGGAAGTGATCGCGATCACCCCGGACGCGAACGCCTACCTGGACTTCGTGCTGGCGATCTTCTTCGCCTTCGGTGGCAGCTTCGAGCTGCCGGTGGCGATGGTGATCCTGGTGCTGCTGGGCTGGGTGACGCCGCAGCAGTTCAAGGAAGGCCGTGGCTACGCGATCGTCGGCATCTTCGTGCTGGCGGCGGTGCTGACCCCGCCGGACGTGGTGTCGCAGCTGATGCTGGCGATCCCGATGTGCCTGCTGTACGAGCTGGGCATCCACGCCGCGCGCTGGCTGGTGCCGTCTTCAGTGGTGAAGAAGCCCGCAGCCTGAAACGGGAACGCCGGGCATGGCCCGGCGTTGCGCGTTGGTCCGTTTCATCCACGCATGGCGTGGATCTACCCAGGTGCAGGTCAGGCGTGGAAGACGTCGCTGCCGGTGTCGGCTGTTTCCTGCACGCGGCCGCGGTGCGCGAACATCTGCTTCCAGGCCGCGTAGATCGCGCCCATGTACAGCGGCAGGAACACCGTATAGGTGATGACCTGGCCGACGAATGCAGCGAACATCGGCCCAGCCACGTATATCGCGATGGCGGTGAGGATGGTGAGGCCGAGGTAGGCGAAGAACAGGGTGATCAGGCCCAGTACGCTGAACACCAGCACCGCGCCGATGTTCTCGATGCAGCCCTGCAGGCTCAGGCGCAGCGCGTGCATGCCGCTCTGCCGGTCGAACACCACCAGTGCCGGCTGGGTGAACATGGCCATCACCAGCGCCACCAGCGCGACGGTCACCAGCACCAGCCACAGCAGGATGCGCTTGACTGGCAGGTCGGCCATCAGCGCCATGGTCTGCTGTTCGCTCATGGGCTGGCCACTCCTGGCCACTTCCTGCATCTGTCCCCAGACATCACCAAAGGCCTTGAAGCCTTCGGCGCCGATCATGAAGTACAGCAGCGCGCCCAGCAGGATGATGGCCAGCGCGTAGATCGCCATCGGCACCAGCAGGTGGCTGACGCGGTGGTTGCGGATCGGCTGCAGCAGGTGCGACGCCGTTGCCTCGCGACCATGGTCGATCTCGCCCACGGCGTACAGCATTCCGCCGATCAGCAGTGGTGCGATGGCCAGTGACAGGACCTGTACCACCAGGCCGATGACGCTGGGCAACAGCACCGCCAGCAGGGTTGCCAGCCAGGTGACAGCCATTCCGAGGAGGCCGAGCCGTGCCAGCTGCAGCGGCGCGCGACCGTACATGGTGAAAGTGTCCAGCAACCATTGGGCGCCCGATGAAGCTGGCAGTTTGCGAATCTCTTTCATGGACATCCGAAGGGATCAGGTGGAGGGCACGCGGCCCTACTGTCGCGGATTATCCCTGTTTTGCGCCGGCCGCACCTGAAGACCGGGCCTGGCGGACGAAGCGGCGCAACAGCTGGCGGGCCAGGGGCGCGGCGCTGACCGCGCGCTCGATGCTGCGTGCGCAGCCGCCGTGGCGGCCGATGCAGTCGGCGCGGGCGCGGATGTAGCCACGCATGTGGTGGGTGGCGAACTCGGGGTGGAACTGCACGCCCCAGGCCTGGCGGCCCCAGCGGAAGGCGTGGCAGCCATCCAGCGGCGAGCGCGCCAGCACGGCGGCGCCCTCGGGTGCGCGCAGCACGGTCTGCAGGTGGGTGGCGTGGGCCGGGAAGTGGCTGGGCAGGCCGCCGAACAGGGGATCCTCGGCGGCGGCCGGGTCCAGCGCCAGTTCGATCGTGCCCGACTCGCGCCCGGCCGGGTTGTAGGCCACTTCGCCGCCGAGCGCATGCGCCAGCAGCTGGTGGCCGTAGCAGATGCCAAACACCGGCAGGCCATCGTGGGCCACCTGGCGCAGCCAGGCGGCGCTGCGCTCGCTCCACTCGGCCTGATCGGTGACGTAGGCGGCCGAGCCGGTCACCAGCACGCCGGCAAAGGCGCGGGCGTCGGGCAGGTGGTCGCCGTGCTCGACGTCGACCACCACCGTTTCGTGTTCTTCCAGCCCGGCGGCGACGCGGATCCAGTGCGGAAAACGGCCGTAGCGCCGCAGGGACGGCACCGGGCGGCCGGTTTCAAGGATCAGGAACGGTGCTGGATTCATCCGGGGGCGGCAGGACTGACAGGACTTCCTCGATTGTAGTCAGCCCCTGCGCCACCTTTTCAAGCCCCGCCTGGCGCAGGGTTCGCAGTCCTTCAGCCTGTGCGGCACGGCCGAACGTGGCCAGATCCATGTCCGCGCGGATCAGCCTGCGCAGCCGCGAACCCAATGGCAGCAACTCATACAGGCCGATGCGGCCGAGGAAACCAGTGCGCCGGCACTCCAGGCAACCGACCGGCCGACAGGGCGTGGCGGCATCTGGATATGCAGCATGGCTATCAGCCAGCACCGCCCAATCGGAGGGCCCGAGGGTGTGCGGCTGCTTGCAGTGCGGGCACAGGGTACGCACCAGGCGCTGGGCCAGGATGCCGTTGATGGTGCTGGCCAGCAGGTAATGCGGCACGCCGATGTCGAGCAGGCGGGTGATGGCCGAGGCCGCATCGTTGGTGTGCAGCGTGGACAGCACCAGATGGCCGGTCAGCGAGGCCTGCACCGCCATCTGCGCGGTCTCCAGGTCGCGGATCTCGCCGATCATGATGATGTCCGGGTCCTGCCGCAGCAGGGTGCGCACGCCGCTGGCGAAGTCCAGGTCGATGTTGGCCTGCACCTGCATCTGGTTGAACTCCGGCGAGATCATCTCGATCGGGTCCTCCACCGTGCACACGTTCACGTCCGGCGTGGCCAGCCGCTTCAGGGTGGAATACAGGGTGGTGGTCTTGCCCGAACCGGTGGGGCCGGTGACCAGCACGATGCCGTGCGGGCGCTCGACCAGGGCGCTCCAGCCGGCGGCCTCCTGCGGGCTGAAGCCGAGCTGGTCGATGCTCTTGAAGGCCGCGTCCGGATCGAAGATGCGCATCACGCACTTCTCGCCGAAGGCGGTGGGCATGGTCGACAGGCGCATTTCGACTTCGCGGCCACCGGGCGAACGGGTCTTGATGCGGCCGTCCTGGGGGCGCCGGCGCTCGGCCAGGTCCATGCGGCCGAGCACCTTGATGCGGCTGACCACGGCGGTCATCACCGCTGGCGGCACCTCGAACACCTTGTGCAGCACGCCATCGATGCGGAAGCGCATGCGCCCCATCTCGCGGCGCGGTTCCAGGTGGATGTCCGAGGCGCGTTGTTCGTAGGCGTACTGCAGCAGCCAGTCGACGATGTGGACGATGTGCTGGTCATCCGCGTTGACGTCACCGGCCCGGCCGAGCTCGACCAGCTGCTCGAAGCTGGGCAGGGTGGTGTTGGCTTCGCCGCGCACGTCGCCGCGGGCCCCGCGCACCGAGCGCGTGACCCCGAAGAACTCCATCGTGTAGCGGTGCAGATCCAGCGGGTTGACCATCGCCAGCTCGATCTGGCGCCGGGTCAGGTGCTGCAGGTCGCGGCGCCATTCCTGCGCCAGTGGTTCGCTGGTGGCCACCAGCACGCGCTCGGCGTCGACCGCCAGCGGCAGGAAACGGTGGCGGCGGGCATAGGCGTGCGAGGCCACGGCGGTGACCGAGGCGACGTCGACGCGGGTCGGGTCGATGCGCAGGTAGCGGCAGCCGGTGCGCCGGGCCAGCCATTCGGTCAGCCGTTCCAGGCTGAGCTCGCCGCCCTCGCTGGCGGCCAGCTTGAGGTTGGACAGCAGCACCAGCGGGTGTACTTCGCTGGCGTTGCGCGCGCCCTGTGCCGAAAAGCGCACGCGGTCGCGGTCACGCTCGGCGATCAGGCCATCGGCCAGTGCGGCAGCGGCCACCTGCTCGAACTGCAGGCGCCCTGGCGGCAACGGGGGCGGTGCCCCGGGCGTGCCTGCCGGCAGCCGGTGTTCCATCTGCCTGCTCCTCCCGGGTACGGAATGCCCCGCAGGTCGGCCGTTATACTAGCGCACCCCTCTGCCGGCCAAGAATCGTCCGCATGTCCGCGACCCCGACCGTTCCGATCACCTTCCAGGGCCTGATCCAGACCCTGAACCAGTTCTGGGCCCAGCAGGGCTGCGTGCTCATCCAGCCGCTCGACCTGGAGGTGGGCGCCGGTACGTTCCACCCGGCCACCTTCCTGCGTGCGATCGGCCCGGAAGGCTGGAACGCGGCCTACGTGCAGCCGTCGCGCCGCCCCACCGACGGCCGCTACGGCGAGAACCCGAACCGCCTGCAGCGCTACTACCAGTACCAGGTGGCGATGAAGCCGGCGCCGGACAACATCCAGCAGCTGTACCTGGATTCGCTGAAGGCGCTGGGCATCGACCCGCTGGTGCACGACCTGCGCTTCGTCGAGGACAACTGGGAATCGCCGACCCTGGGCGCCTGGGGCCTGGGCTGGGAAGTCTGGCTCAACGGCATGGAAGTGACCCAGTTCACCTACTTCCAGCAGGCCGGTGGCCTGGAGTGCCGCCCGGTGCTGGGCGAGATCACCTACGGTCTCGAGCGCCTGTGCATGTACCTGCAGAACTGCGACAACGTCTACGACCTGGTCTGGACCTACGGCCCGGACGGCCAGCCGGTGACCTACGGCGACGTGTACCACCAGAACGAGGTGGAGCAGAGCACCTACAACTTCGAACACGCCGACGTGGAAGAAATGTTCCACCGCTTCGACGCCTGCGAGCGCGAGGCGCAGAAGCTGGTGGAAGTGAACCTGCCGCTGCCGGCCTACGAACAGGTGATGAAGGCCAGCCATACCTTCAACCTGCTCGATGCGCGCCGCGCGATCAGCGTGACCGAACGCCAGCGCTACATCCTGCGCGTACGCGCGCTGGCCCAGGCGGTGGCCAAGGCCTACTACGAGCAGCGCGAAAAGCTGGGTTTCCCGGGCGCGAAGAAGGCCTGACGGCCGCGCTGCTTTCCAACACCCCATTGCCCCGGGGCGCCGGCCGCGTCGCGCGCTGCGCCCCCACCACAGGATTGAAACGATGAGCCAACTGTCCCCCCTGCTGATCGAACTGGGCACCGAGGAGCTGCCGGTCAAGGCGCTGCCGGGCCTGGCCCAGGCCTTCTTCGATGGCGTTGTCGACGGCCTGCGCAAGCGTGGCGTTGAACTGGAACTGGGCGATGCCCGCCCGTTGTCGACCCCGCGCCGCCTGGCCGTGCTGCTGCCCGGCGTCGGCCTGGAACAGCCCGAGCAGCGCAGCGAAGTGCTGGGCCCGTACCTGAACATCGCGCTGGACGCCGAAGGCCAGCCGACCAAGGCCCTGCAGGGCTTTGCGGCCAAGGCCGGGATCGACTGGACTGCGCTGGAAAAGACCAGCGACAACAAGGGTGAGCGTTTCGTGCACCGTGCGGTGAGCCCGGGTGCGCGCACCGCTGCGCTGCTGCCGGAGATCCTGCGCGAGGCCATCGCTGCGATGCCGATTCCCAAGCCGATGCGCTGGGGCGACCACGACTGGGGCTTCGCCCGCCCGGCGCACTGGCTGGTGCTGCTGCACGGCAACGATGTGGTGGACGCCGAGCTGTTCGGCCTGAAGGCCGACCGCATGAGCCGCGGCCACCGCTTCCACCATGACAAGACCGTGTGGCTGAGCCAGCCGCAGGATTACGTGGAATCGCTGCGCGCGGCCAAGGTGCTGGTCAACCCGGCTGAGCGCCGTGAGCGCATCGTGGCCGAGGTCGAGGCCGCTGCTGGCCAGGCCGGTGGCAGCGCCCGCATCACCGAGCACAACCTGGAGCAGGTGGTGAACCTGGTCGAATGGCCGGCGGCGGTGCTATGCAGCTTCGAGCGCGCGTTCCTGGCCGTGCCGCAGGAAGCGCTGATCGAGACGATGGAGATCAACCAGAAGTTCTTCCCGGTGCTGGATGACAGCGGCAAGCTGACCGAGAAGTTCATCGGCATCGCCAACATCGAATCGAAGGACGTGGCCGAAGTGGCCAAGGGCTACGAGCGCGTGATCCGCCCGCGCTTCGCCGATGCCAAGTTCTTCTTCGATGAAGACCTGAAGCAGGGCCTGGAATCGATGGGCGAGGGCCTGAAGACGGTGACCTACCAGGCCAAGCTGGGCAGCGTGGCCGACAAGGTGGCGCGCGTGTCGGCGCTGGCCGAAGTGATCGCGGCGCAGGTCGGTGCCGACCCGGTGCTGGCCAAGCGTGCCGCCCAGCTGGCCAAGAACGACCTGCAGTCGCGCATGGTCAATGAGTTCCCGGAACTGCAGGGCATCGCCGGCCGCCACTACGCCGTGGCCGGTGGCGAATCGCCCGAGGTGGCGCTGGCCATCGACGAGGCCTACCAGCCGCGCTTCGGTGGCGATGACATCGCGTTGTCGGTGCCGGGCAAGGTGCTGGCGATTGCTGAACGCGTCGATACGCTGGCCGGCGGTTTTGCCGCGGGCCTGAAGCCGACCGGCAACAAGGACCCGTTCGCCCTGCGCCGCAACGCGCTGGGCCTGGCCCGCACCATCATCGAGAGCGGCTTCGAGCTGGACCTGCGCGCGCTGCTGGCCAGCGCCAACGCCGGCCTGGCCGCGCGCAACGTGCAGGCCGACGTGGCTGAGCTGTACGACTTCATCCTCGACCGCCTGAAGGGCTACTACAGCGACAAGGGCGTGCCGGCCACGCACTTCAACGCGGTGGCCGAGCTGAAGCCGGCCTCGCTGTATGACTTCGACCGCCGCCTTGACGCAATCGGCACGTTTGCCGCGTTGCCGGAAGCCGAGGCGCTGGCCGCGGCCAACAAGCGCATCCGCAACATCCTGCGCAAGGCCGAAGGCGACATTCCGGGCCAGATCGACGCATCGCTGCTGCAGGAAGACGCCGAGCGCGCGCTGGCCGAAGCGGTCACCGCGGTCATCGACGACACCGGCGCCAGCCTGCACCAGAAGGACTACGTGGCCGTGCTGGCGCGCCTGGCCCGCCTGCGCCCGCAGGTCGATGCGTTCTTCGATGGCGTGATGGTCAATGCCGAAGACCCGGCCCTGCGTGGCAACCGCCTGGCGCTGCTGACGATGCTGGGCGAGCGCCTGGGCAAGGTGGCGGCGATCGAGCACCTGTCGAGCTGATCGGGGTGCGCCTATCCACGCATGGCGTGGATCTACCAGGCAAGGGCACGCATGGCGTGGATGGGTGGGTAGTGCCGGCCGCTGGCCGGCATGTCCCACGGTTGCCGGCCAGCGGCCGGCACTACCGTTTTTCGTGCAGATGAGGCGCATAAAGACGCGCATTTTGACTGCCACTTAACAACCGATCCCCATTCGTGCGCTGCATTTCGCATCGTCACGCGCGGTCGGTATGCTGTGCCGCATGCAGCCAAAGAAATACGCCCTCCCGCTGATGGTCCTGACCCTGGCCACCATGTCCGTGGCCCATGCGCGCGGCACGATCGACAAGGTGGACATCAAGGGATTGGACAAGGGCGACGACGCCGCGATCATCGAGAACATCCAGGAATCGCTGACGCTGTACGACACCATCGGCAAGGAACAGGGCGAGTCGCGGCTGGAATACCTGCTGTCGCAGGCCGAGCGGCAGACCCGCGAGGCGCTGGAGCCGTTTGGCTACTACAACCCGGTGATCACCGTGGAAGCGCCCCGCCAGGACGAGCGCGTTCAGGTGCATATCCGGGTGGAGAAGGGCGAGCCGGTGCGCGTGCGCCGCGAGCACATCGACATCACCGGCCCTGCCATGTACGACCAGTACCTGCAGGATGACCTGGCCGCATTCAAGCCGCGCAAGGGCCAGCGCTTCGAACACACCCAGTACGAAGCCAGCAAGATCACCATCACCCGGCGCCTGGCCGAGCGTGGCTACTTCGATGCCGACTACACCCAGCGTCAGGTGCAGGTCACCCGCGCGGAAAACGCTGCCGACATCGACCTGACCTGGGACAGCGGCCGCCGCTACAACATGGGCCCGGTGACGTTCGAGCAGGACTACTTCGTCGACAAGCTGTTCGACCCGCTGGTGTACTGGGAACAGGGCAGCTACTTCCACGAAGGCAAGCTGGACCGCCTGCGCGAGTCGCTGACCAAGCTCGATTACTTCAGCGTGATCGACATCCAGCCGCGGCCCGACCAGGCCGACGAGAACGGCGAAGTGCCGGTGGACGTGAAGCTGACCCGGGCCAAGCGCACCATCTACACCTCGGGCCTGAGCTACGGCAGCGAGAGTGGCGCGGGTGTGCGCGGCGGCATCGAGCGGCGCTACGTGAACAGCCGCGGCCACAAGATGAACACCCAGCTGGACTATGCGCAGAAGCGCAAGAGCCTGACCAGCACCTACCGCGTGCCGGCGTTCAAGTGGCTCGATGGCTGGTACGGGTTCACCGCCAGTGCCTACGATGAGCAGACCGACTACATCGACCTGCGCAACTTCAAGCTGATCGCCAGCCGCAGCGGGCAGATCAACGAGAACTGGACCGCCATCGCCTCGATGAACGCCCTGCGCGAGCGCTGGCGCTACGCCTCGGGCACCGAGTTCACCAATGCGGTCTACAACACCTCGACCCTGGTCTACCCGCAGCTGGTTGCCGACTACGTCAACGTCGACGATCCGCTGTTCCCGCGCAGCGGCATCAGCGGCACCGCCACCCTGCGCGGCGGCATCGAGGGCGCCGGTTCGGATACCAGCTTCGTGCAGGCCAACGCGGTGCTGCGCTGGTACATCCCGGTGGGCCAGAGCGATCGCCTGATCCTGCGCGGCGAAGGCGGTACGACATGGACCAGTGACCTGGTGGCGATGCCGCCGAGCCTGCGCTACTTCGCCGGTGGCGACCGCAGCATCCGCGGCTACGCCTTCCGTGAAGTGGGCCCGCGCACGCCGGCCCCGGACAAGTACGCGCTCGGCGCGAAGAACCTGGTGGTCGGCTCGGCCGAGTACGAGCATTACTTCAAGGGCGGCCCGTGGGGTGCGGCGGTGTTCGTCGACACCGGCAGCGCGTTCGACAACACCATCGACCTGCATACCGGCGTGGGCTTCGGCGTGCGCTGGAAATCGCCGGTGGGGCCGGTGCGCGTGGACATCGCGCACGGCCTGAACAACCCTGATTCGCAGTTCCAGCTGTACCTGAACATCGGAGCGGACCTGTGAGCGCGCAGACCCCGGACACCCGCACTCCGCCGCCGCCGCGCGTGCGTTTCTACCGCCGCCGCCGTTTCTGGGCATGGTCGGGCTTGGGCGTGATCGGCCTGGTGCTGCTGGCACTGCTGGCCGTGTACTGGCTGCTGCAGACCGTGGCCGGCCGCGATGTGCTGCTGGCCCAGGTGGTGGCGCGCCTGCCGGTGGGCGCCAGCTTCACCTGGGACAAAGCGGACGGCCCGGTGGCCGGGCCGCTGACCCTGTACAACGTCGATTTCCGCTACGACGACATCCACTTCCACGCCGAACGCGCGCACCTGGAGCCGGACCTGCGCCCGCTGCTGGGCCGCAAGCTGCAGCTGGACAAGCTGGAACTGACCAACGCCACGCTCAACCTGGCCAAGAGCGATGAGCCGTTCAAGCTGCCATCGTGGCCCGATTCGCTGCCGCAGATCGAGATGCCGCTGGCGATCCAGGCCGATGTCATCGCCATCGATGGGTTCCGCATCAGCCAGGCCAACGAACCGGTGATCGACATCAGCCGCGTGCGCGGCGGCATCGAGATCGCCAACGGTGAATTCCAGGCCCGGCAGCTGGTCGTGGCCAGCGACATGGGCGATTTCACCGCGCAGGGCCGCTACATCCCGGCCAAGGATTACGACACCGACGTGACCGTGACGGCCGTGCTGCCGGCACCGCGTGGACGCACCGCCGCGACCCTGGGCCTGGTGGCGCGTGGCGACCTGGCGCACATGGAAGTGGCCGTGGCCGGCCGTGCACCGCAGCCGCTGAAGGCGATGCTGGTGTTCGACGGCCGCACCGACCCGACCTGGAATGCCACGGTCCGCAGCGACGAGCTGGACCTGGCGCTGCTGTCGCCGGCGCTGGCGACCTCAGGCATCGCGCCGCTGGCACTGGATTTCACCGCCTCGGGCAAGGGCGGCAACGCCAACCTGCACGGCCGGGTGAAGCAGGGCGAGCAGGAACTGGAGCTGGCGCCGTCGGTGGTTTCGCTGCAGGACCAGGTGCTGAAGGTTTCACCGCTGGTAGTGAAGGGCCTGGGCGGCGAAGCACGCCTGGAAGGCACCGCTGATTTCAGCCAGGAAGACCAGCAGAAGCTCAATTTCTCGGTGATCGCGCAGAACCTGACCTGGGTGCCGGCGCCGGACCCGAACACCGCCGGCAGCGCACCGGTGCCGGTGACGCTGAAGGAAGCGCGCTTCGGCCTGGCCGGCACGCTGCAGGCCTGGGCCGCGATCGGCCGTGCCGACGTGCAGCGCGAGGAACAGAAGGCACAGCTGCGCTTCGACGTGCGTGGCAATGACAAGGCCGCGCAGATCCACCAGCTGCAGGCACAGACCCCGGGCGGGCAGCTGCAGGTGGAAGGCCAGGTGGCCTGGTCGCCGCAGCTGGACTGGGATGCCAAGGCGACGCTGAAGGATTTCGACCCGGGCTATTTCGTGCCGGGCTGGAATGGGCGGCTGTCCGGCAATCTTGCGTCCAAGGGCCAGCAGCTGCCGCCGCCGGCCAATGCACCGGCCGGTACCACCGGCACGCTGCAGGCGACGGTGGACCTGCCGTCGCTGAAGGGCACGCTGCGCCAGCGCAACGTCGACGCGCAGGGCAAGTTCGCCCTGCAGGGCGAACAGGGCCAGGGCGAGCTGAAGCTGACCGTGGGCAGCAGCCGGGTGACCGCGTCGGGCAAGGTGGGTGACCGCCTGGACGTCGACGCACGCTTCGAGCCGCTGCAGCTGAGCGACCTGCTGCCCGGCGCCGATGGCGGCCTGCGCGGCCAGGTGCAGGTGAAGGGCCCGCGCGATGCGCCGGACATCACCGCCGACCTGGTCGGCAACAACCTCAACTGGGATGGCTACGGCGCCGAAAGCCTGAGCATCAAGGGCCACCTGCCGTGGCGTGGCGACAGCGGCACGCTGGCCGTACAGGGCCAGCAGGTCAACGCGGGCATGCTGCTAGAGCGCTTGAACGTGGATGCACAGGGCAGCGTTTCCAACCTGCGCCTGGCCGCACAGACGCGCAACGAGATGGGCGCGATCGACCTGCAGGGCAGCGTGCGCCAGCAGGGGACGCAGTGGCGCGGGGAACTGGCCGCGCTGCGCATCGCACCGATGAAGGGCGATGCGTGGTCGCTGCGGGCACCGGCGACCTTCGCCATCAACGGCGGCACCTACACGTTGTCCGAAGCCTGCCTGGCCACCACCGGCGGTGGCGCGCTGTGCGCGCAGGCCAACTGGCCGCGTGAGGGCGTGGTGGTGCGCAGTGATGCGCTGCCGCTGTCGCTGGTGCAGCCGTGGCTGCCGCCGCAGTCGGGCCGCCGCATCTACCTGCGTGGCGATGTCAGCCTGGACGCGCAGATCCGCCCGCGCGGCAATGCCTGGGAAGGCCACGTGGAAGTGCGCTCGAAGGAAGGCGGCGTGCGCCTGGGCGAGATCCGCAACGCCGGCACCGACAGCACCCGCGGCGAACTGGTGCGCTATGACCAGTTCTCGCTGAAGCTGGACATGACCCCGGCCAGCATCAAGGGCTACCTGGGCCTGGGCTTCCAGGGCAACGGCTTCGTCGATGCGAAGATGCAGACCGGCTGGGAGGCCAGCGCGCCGTTGAACGGCGAGCTCTACCTCAACATGTCGCGGCTGTACTGGCTGGAGCTGTTCTCGCCGGACATCGTGCGCCCCACCGGCCTGATCGAAGGCCACGTGAGCCTGCGCGGCACGCGCGGCCAGCCTTCGCTGGGCGGCGATGCCACGCTGAGCAACTTCAAGGGTGAATTCCCGGCGCTGGGCCTGACCTTCGACCAGGGCAAGGGCAGCTTCGTGGCCCAGCCCGATGGCTCGGCCAAGATCACCGCGCAGGCCAACTCGGGCCAGGGCACGCTGTACGTCGACGGTGGCCTGTCCTGGTTCGGCGATGCGCAGCCGCTGCAGCTGAAGATCCACGGCGAGAACGTGCTGGTGTCCAACACCAGCGAACTGCGCATCGTCGCCAACCCCGATCTCGACTTCACCCTGGCCAAGGCGGCGATGGAGCTGCGCGGCACCGTCAACGTGCCCGAGGCCGATATCGACCTGGAGCGCCTGGACCGCGGCACCTCGGTGTCCGAGGATGTGGTGGTGCTGGACCCGGCCGACCCGGAGGAGTCGCGCACCTCGCCGCTGGACATGGACCTGACGGTGAGCCTGGGCGACAAGGTGAAGATGACCGGCTTCGGCCTGAAGGGCGGGCTGACCGGCAAGATGCAGGTGTGGGCCAAGCCCGGCCGCGAGATGACCGCCAATGGCGGGCTTGAGGTGAGCGGCCGCTACAAGGCTTACGGCCAGGACCTGACCATCACCCGCGGCAACCTCAACTGGAACTACAACGCCGTCTCCGATCCGCGCATCAACATCCGCGCCGAACGCCGCATCGGTGATGTCACCGCCGGCATCGACGTGACCGGGCGCGCGCAGCAGCCGCGCGCGGACGTGTGGTCGGACCCGGCGATGTCGCAGTCCGAAGCGCTGGCCTACCTGGTGCTGGGCCGCAGCCTGACCAACGCCAGTACCGACCAGACCCAGCAGGTCACCGCGGCCTCGGCGGCGCTGTCGGCCGGCAGCGGCCTGCTGGCCTCGCAGCTGGGCGCCAAGCTGGGCCTGGACGATGCCGGCGTGAGCCAGTCGCGCGCGCTGGGCGGTTCGGTCATCGGTTTCGGCAAATACATCTCGCCCAAGCTGTACGTCGGCTACGGCGTGTCGATGGTGGGCGCCGGTTCGGTGCTGACCCTGAAGTACCTGCTGCGCCGCGGTTTCGACGTGGAAGTGGAATCGAGCACGGTGGAAAACCGCGGCTCGCTGAACTGGCGCCGCGAGAAATGACCCCGTCGCCGGCTGCGATCAACGGTTGAACCAGCGCAGTTGGTCGCGGTGGGCGTGCAGGTCCTTGGCCCAGTAGACCAGGGCCACCACCAGCGCGGGCACGATCAGCAGGATGGCGATCATCGTGCCTGCGCCGCCGGCTTCCTCCCCGGCCGGCGCGCAGCGCTTCACGAAGCGCTGGCGGGCCATGCGCAGCACCACGGCGCTGGCCACCAGCAGCACGGGCAGCGCGGTGAAGGGAACCTCGGTGGTGCTGCGCAGTGCGAGGTGGAACGCCCCCATCACCGCGGCGACCGCCAACGGAATGGCCAGGATGCGCAGCCCCGGCAGGACCGTTGCAGCGTGCTCCGGCAGCGACTGCCAGCGCACGATCGCACGCAGCACCATGGAGCTGAGCCACAGCACCGGGGCCAGCAGCACCGCAACCGCGATGAGCAGTGCCGCGCGCTGGCCTCCGTCCAGCAGGCCATCGGACGAGGCGGGCAGCGGCCAGCTGGCGACCACGCCCCAGGTGCAGAGCAGCCCCAGGGCCAGTGCCACCAGCAACGTGCGCAGGCCGCCGGCCTGCCAATGGATGGCGTCGTCCTCGCGCCCGAAGCGTGACCAGAACGCCACCTGCCCGGCATCCAGGCCCGGTGGCAGGCGCAGGTCGTGCCAGTAGCCCAGCGCCGCCAGCAGGTTGATCGCCTGGTGTGCGCGCGACGGCTGCAGGGTGCTCAGCAGGTTGCGCCAGGCCGGGCGCGGCTCGCGCAGGCTGGGCAGCACATCGCTGCCGGGCACCAGCAGGGTGTCGCTGATGCCTGAGTAGCGGACCGCCAGCGCACCCGCACCGTCCGGTGACAGCAGCCAGCGCTGTTCGCAGCGGCGTGCCACGGCATCCAGCCAGTGCAGGTCCCAGCCCCGTACCGGGTCATCCCAGCCGAAGCATTCACCGAGCACGTCGAAGCGCGTGCGTGGCAGGGCGGGTTCGTTGTTCACCAGGTGCTGCAGTACGGCCTGGCCAATGAGACGCTTGCCGTGCAGCGACCACAGCTCCGGTTGCTGCTGCAGGGTCTGCCGCAGGAGCGCGTCATCGCCCTGTGCGGCCACCTCGACCAGCTGCGCGGCAACGGCATCGTGGTCCACCTCGTGCGTCGACGCCTGCGGCGCGCTGTGCCTGGGCGGTTCCACATCGCCGGCCAGCTGCGCCAACGCGGCCTGGTAGGCCTCGTGCAGCTGCTGGAATGCCACCGGATCATCTTCGGGCCGGGTGACCCGCAGCTGCCTGGCATAGGCGCGCTTGATGGCGCGCTCGTCGGCGTCGGCGTCCAGCCCCAGCCGTTGCATCCAATCAGTCATGCCCACTGGCCCCGCACATTGCGCCAGCCATCCCACAGCCAGAGCACGAGCGTGGCGACCAGGGCCAGTTCGGCCACCACCACCATCATGACCGTCAGCTTCAGCAGCGGCAGCGCGGCCAGCAGCAGCCAGCCGTTGAAATGCACTTCCAGGCGGCTGCGCTTCCAGAAGCGCACCAGGGCCAGCACCAGCGCCGACCACGCCAGTGCCGTGCCGGCCACGCGCAGGTCCAGGACGTGGATCAGCACCACGGCCATCACCGCCAGCAGCGGAATCAGCAGCAGGCGCGGGTAGCGCCCGCGTGGTGCCGCGGGTTCATCGCAGCTCTGCCAGCGCAGCAGCGTGTGCAGGGGCGGTGCCAGCGCGCCCGACACGGTCAGCGCGAGCAGCGCCCACAGTGCAAGCTCGGCGAAACGCTGCATGGGCCATGCGTCAGGCTCGCTGCTCTTCAGCACGCCATAGCCCAGGATCAGGGCCGACAGGGCGAGGCCACTGGCGATGCCACGCAGCAGGCCCTGCAGGCCGCGCACCACGCTCATGCGGTCGCGCTGGCCGATGCGCAGCCAGAAATCGACCTGCTGCGCGCGCAACGGTGCGGGTGCATCGGTGGCATCGTCGATGCACAGCACGTCCAGCGTGCGATTGAGGTCGCGCCCCCGCATCGGCGGCAGCGACGTCAGCAGGGCCTGCCAGGCCTTCCACGGGCGTGACAACCAGGCCAGGTGGTCGCGCGCGCCGGTGATGGTGGAAGGCAGCCCGTTCTGCCGCAGCAGCTCGGCCAGTCGCCCATGGTTGCGCGGCTGCACCACCCAGCTGCGATGCATCTGCAGGCGGTGCGCGTGCAGCGCATAGGGGTCGATGCCGCTGTGCAGATCATTCCAGCCGAAGGTCTCGACAAGCACTTCGCTGATGCCCATCGACAGCGGCGGGACGTGGTTGCACAGCTGGGCCAGCACCGCCTCGCCGATGGCAGGCTTGCTGTACAGCGACCACAGTTCGGGCTGCTGCGCCAGCCAGTCGCGCAGGGGGCCCGCCTCCAGCTGCAAGGCCCGGGCCAGGATGCCGTGCGCGCTGGCGGCCACGTCCACGGTCTGTGGGGGCGGGGGTGGGGCATCGGCGAACGCCCTGTCCGCAGGCGCGGGCGCAGGCGCAGGTTCGGGCGCGGGTTCGGATCCGCTGGCTACGTGGGCGCTGGCGGCGCTTGCTGCTTCCAATGGCACCGGCCGCTGCTGCACCCATGCAAGCGCGGCCTGGTAGGCCTCATGCAGCTGCTGGAACGCGGCCGGGTCATCGTCGGGGCGGGTCACCCGCAGGCGCTGCGCGTAGGCGCGCTTGATCGTGCGCTCGTCGGCGTCCTCGCCCAGCGCCAGCACCTCCAGGCCCCAGCTCATGCATCGCGCTCCAGCATGTCCAGCGCCTGGGACAGCTCGCGGCGCTGCTGCTCGATGTGGTGCAGGTCCTGGCCGTCCAGGGCATGGCGGAACTGCATCAGCCAGCCCTGCAGCGTGTCGCGGTGGTGGATGAACTCCTCGTACAGGCGCTCGGCGCGGGCCACCACGGCCAGGTTCTGCTGGGTGTCGCGCGGGTGGATCTTCAGGCCCTGCAGGGCGGCCAGGCGCTGCTGGATCTCGGTGGGCGACAGCAGGCCCGGGTTCTGCTCCAGGATCAGCTCATGGCGCAGGCCGCTGGCGTCCTCAGTGACTTCCACCTGCAGCAGGCCGTTGATGTCGTAGGTGAAGCGGGTGGTGACGCCGCGTTCCTCCAGCGGCCCGCGATGGGTGAGCGGCACGCGCAGCTCGCCCAGCTTGATGTTGCGGTCCACGGTCGGGCTTTCGCCCTGGTAGATGTCGATCACCACTTCGCGCTGCTGCTCCTGGATGGGGAAGAAGCGATCCTCGCGGCTGACCGGCACCACGCTGTTGCGCTGGATGATCGGGTGGAAATAGCCGCCGCGCGACTGCCCATCGGCGGTGCGGCGCGACACCTGGGTGCCCAGCGTGTAGGGGCAGACATCGGTCAGCACCACTTCGCGCAGGGCCTCGTCGCGACCCTTCAGGCCGGCGGCGACGGTGGCACCCAGGGCGATGGCATGGTCCGGGTGGATATGGCGCAGGGGCAGCCGGCCGAACATGCGGGTGACCAGGCGGCTGACCATCGGCATGCGTACCGCGCCGCCCACCAGCACGATGTCGTCCAGTGCGTCCGGCTGCAGCCGTGCATCGCGGATGGCGCGCTCGATCGGGCCGCGCATGCGCTGCAGCAGGGGATCGCACAGCCGGGCGAATGCCGCCTCGTCCAGCGACCAGTGCAGCTGGCGCTCGCCCAGCGCCAGCTCCAGCGTGCTGCTGCCGCTGTGGCTCAGTTCGCGCTTGAACAGTTCCAGATGCCGCAGCAGCTGCGCCTTCTCGCTGGCGGCCAGCGTGGCCAGGTCCAGCCGCTGGTCGGCCAGCAGGGCGTCCAGCAGCACGCGCGAGAAATCCTCGCCGCCCAGGAAATTGTCACCGGCACTGGCATGGACTTCGACCACCCCGTCGAACAGCTCCAGGATCGAGACATCGAAGGTGCCGCCGCCCAGGTCCAGCACCAGCACGCGGCCTTCGCCCTCGCGCTGCTGCAGGCCATAGGCCAGTGCTGCTGCCGTGGGCTCGTTGATCAGGCGCTCGACGCGGATGCCGGCCAGTTCGCCGGCGCTGCGCGTTGCCTTGCGCTGCGCATCGGAGAAGTACGCCGGCACGCTGATCACCGCCTCTTCCACCTTCTGCCCGAGCGCCGCCTCGGCGTCGGCCAGCAGCGAGCGCAGCACCAGGGCCGACAGTTCCTCGGGCCGGAAGCTGCGGTCGCCCAGGCGGGTCTGCCGGTCGGTGCCCATCCAGCGCTTGAAGTTCGCCACGCTGTGCGCCGGATGGCTGACCAGGCGGTCTCGCGCCGGTTGCCCGACCAGCACCGCGCCATCGGCCAGGCTGACCACCGAGGGCGTCAGCAGCTCGCCGTGTGCATTGGGGAACAACCGCCCGCCGCCTGCCTCGTAGATGCCCACCAGCGAATGGGTGGTGCCCAGGTCGATACCGACGATCATGCTGCTTCCCTGACTGCATGTGATGGAGCGCCGATTGTAGGCTGGACGAGCGGCCGATGAACGCGCCACCCCCAACCATCGGCCGTTGCCCCATCCGCCCCCAGCGGCTATGGTCCCGGGCTGTTCTGTACTGCCGGAAATGCCGATGCCTGCCCGTAAAACCCTTCCTGCCGCCCTGGCCCTGGGCCTGACCCTCGCTGCAGGCGCCCACGCCGATGAAGGCATGTGGATGCCGACCCAGCTGCCGGAGCTGGCCAAGCCGCTGCAGGCGGCCGGCTTCAAGGGCAACCCGGCCGAGCTGGCCAACGTCACCGCGCCGCCGCTGAGCGCGGTGGTGCGTGCCGGTGGTGGCACCGCCTCGTTCGTTTCCGCCGATGGCCTGCTGCTGACCAACCACCACGTGGCGATGGGCGTCATCCAGTACAACAGCTCGCCCGAGCACGACCTCATCAACGGCGGTTTCATCGCCCAGGGCCGCGCCGACGAGCGCCCGGCCAACCCGGACTTCCGCGTGCTGGTCACCGTCGGCTTCGACAAGGTGACCGACCAGGTGCTGGCCCAGGCCCGCGGCAAGACCGGCCGCGCCTACTTCGACGCCGTCGATGCGGCCAGCAAGCAGATCGTGGCCGAGTGCGAGAAAGACGGCAGCGTGCGCTGCTCGGTGGCCAACATGTACTACGGCACCGATTTCTACCGCATCGCCCAGCTGGAACTGAGCGACGTGCGCCTGGTGTACGCACCGCCGCGCGCCATCGGCAACTACGGCGATGAGATCGACAACTTCATGTGGCCGCGCCACACCGGCGATTTCACCCTGCTGCGCGCCTACGTCGGCAAGGACGGCAAGCCGGCCGCCTACAGCAAGGACAACGTGCCCTACCAGGCGCCGGCGCACCTGCAGATGTCGGTGGAAGGCCCGAAGGAAGGCGACTACGCGATGCTGGCCGGTTACCCGGGCATCACCTACCGCCACCGCACCGCGGCCGAATTCGCCGGCCAGATCGACACCGTGCTGCCGCGCCGGGTCTCGGTGTTCCAGCAGATGATCGACACCATCGAGGCGGCCACCGCCAACGATGCGCAGGCACGTACCCGCTACGCCTCGCAGCTGCAGTCGCTGAAGAACAACCGCAAGCGCGCCGCCGGCGAGCTGGAAGGCCTGCTGCGCAGCGATGCCAAGGCCCAGCGCGCTGCCGACGAAACCGCCATGCTGGCCGCCACCGACCGCAAGTACCAGGCCGACATCAAGGCGCTGCTGGCCAACCTGTCGCAGGGCGCGGCGGTGGGCGAGCGTGACCTGCTGCTGGACCAGATGGCCGCGCAGACCCAGCTGCTGCGCTCGGCCCTGCTGCTGGAACGCCTGCGCATCGAATCGGCCAAGCCGGATGCGCAGCGCGAGACCGGCTACCAGCAGCGCGACCAGGCGATGATCGAGGGCGTGCTCAAGCAGGTGCAGCGCCGCTACGCACCGGAGGTCGAGAAGGCCCTGCTGACCCGCCTGCTGACCCGCTACCAGCAGCTGCCGGACGCGCAGCGCGTGGCCGAGTTCGACGCCGCCTTCGGCCGTACCCCGGCCGAGCTGGCCAAGGCCCTGGATGGCCTGTACACCGGCACCCAGCTGGGTGACGAGGCCCAGCGCCTTTCGCGCTTCGCCTCCGCCCGCGAAGGCAAGGCCCTGGCCGCCGATCCGCTGGTGGCCGTGGCCGGCCCGCTGGTGGCCGCGCAGCTGCGCATCGAGAACGAGAGCAAGACCCGCGAAGGCGAGCAGCTGCGCCTGCGCCCGGCCTACATGCAGGCGCTGTTTGCCTGGCGTGCCAAGCAGGGCCGCGCGGTGTACCCGGATGCCAACCGCACCCTGCGCATCAGCTACGGCAAGGTGGAGGCGCTGCATCCGCGTGACGGCGTGACCTATTCGCCGGTGACCACCGTGGCCGGCATCGTCGAAAAGAACACCAACGCCTACCCGTTCGATGCACCGAAGCCGCTGCTGGCCGCCATCGCCAAGGGCGATTTCGGCAGCACCGCCGACCCGGCGCTGAAGACCCAGACGGTCAACTTCCTGACCAATCTGGACACCACCGGCGGCAACTCCGGCTCGCCGGTGCTCAACGCCAAGGGCGAACTGATCGGCCTGAACTTCGACAGCAACTGGGAATCGGTCAGCGCCAGCTGGTGGTTCGACCCGCGCTTCAAGCGTGCCGTGCACGTGGACATGCGCTACCTGCGCTGGCTGCTGGCCAAGGTCTACCCGGCGCCCGAGCTGCTGAAGGAAATGGGCGTGCCGGCCGAATAAGGCCGCTTCTGGGTGGGTGCCCATTGATTGCCGGTAGGTGCCCACCGTCCACCTCTTCTGGTGGGTGCCCACTGTCAGTGGGCACGGATGCCCCGTCACGACCAACGGTCGTGACCTACCAGAATGGCCAACGGTCGTGATCTACTGGCCCCTGTCCTGACGGAAACGCGCGCGTGGTCTCCAGCTGGATCCTGCTGCTGGTCTCGGTTGCCTATGCCGCGCTGCTGTTCGGCGTGGCGTGGTGGGGCGACCGCCGGCCGATGTACCCCGACCGGCCGTGGCTGCGGCCGGTCGTCTACAGCCTGGCGCTGGCCGTGTACTGCTCGTCGTGGACCTTCTACGGCGCGGTCGGTACCGCGGTGCGCCACGGCGTGGGCTATCTGCCCATCTACATCGGCCCGCTGCTGATGCTGCTGTTCGGCTGGCGCATCATCGAGCGCCTGGCGCTGGTGGCGCGCAGCCAGAACGTGGTGTCCATCGCCGATTTCATCTCCTCGCGCTTCGGCCGCTCGCGGCGGCTGGCCGCGCTGGTGGCGATCATTGCCCTGATCGGCATCGTTCCGTACCTGGCCCTGCAGTACAAAGCGGTGGCGATGAGCCTGCAGGTGCTGACCGGCAACGCCGGCCCGACCGGCTACTTCACCGATCCGGCGCTGTACGTGGCCCTGCTGATGGCCCTGTTCGCGACCCTGTTCGGTACCCGCCAGGTCGATGCCACCGAGCACCACCACGGCATGATGCTGGCCATCGCCTTCGAATCGGTCATCAAGCTGCTGGCGATGCTTGCGGTGGGCGTGTTCGCCTACCTGTGGCTGAGCAACCGCACCGATGCGGTGGTGCAGTCGGTGCATACGCTGTTCACCGGCCTGCCGCCGGTGGGCTTCATCTCGCAGACGCTGCTCAGTTTCCTGGCCATCATCTGCCTGCCACGCCAGTTCCACGTGGCCGTGGTCGAGTGTGGCGATGTGCGCGACGTACGCCGCGCGCGCTGGATGTTCGGCAGCTACCTGGTGCTGATTTCGGCGATGGTGCTGCCGATCGCCACCGCCGGCGTCACCCTGTTCGGCACCGGCGGTACCGTGGCCGACGATTCGATGGTGTTGGCCCTGCCGCTGGCCGAAGGCCGCAACGCGCTGGCGCTGATCGCCTACGTGGGCGGCTTCTCGGCCGCGACCGGCATGGTCATCGTGGCCTCCATCGCGCTGGCCACCATGGTCAGCAACGACCTGGTGATGCCGGTGCTGCTGCGCCGCAGTGGCGACCACCAGGAGGCGGCCGACATGGCCTCGCGCGTGCTGTGGATCCGCCGCCTGGCCATCCTGCTGCTGGCCCTGATGGCCTACAGCTACTACCGCAGCAGCAGCAACGACAGCAGCCTGGCCTCGTACGGGCTGATGGCCTTCGCCGCCGTGGCGCAGTTTGCGCCGGGCCTGATCGGCGGCCTGTACTGGCGCGGCGCCAGCCGCCGTGGCGTCGAAGCAGGCATGGTGCTGGGCTTTGCCACCTGGATGTACACCCTGCTGCTGCCGGCGATGACCATGGCCGGCTGGGTGGATGCGACCTGGGTGCAGCACGGTCCGTTCGGCGTGGAATGGCTGCGCCCGCAGCAGCTGTTCGGCATGACCGGCTGGGACCCGCTGACCCACGGCACGTTCTGGTCGCTGCTGGTCAACGCGGCCACGATGATGCTGGTGTCCGCGCGCTGGCGCCCCGGGGTGGACGAGCGCCTGCGCGCCGCGCCCTTCCTTGACCCCTACGCCGAACGCCCCTCGGTGGCGGGCGGCTGGCCCGGCCACGTGCACGTGGGCGACCTGCTGGCCCTGGCCTCGCGCGTGGTGGGTGAGCGCCACGCGCGGCGTTCGTTCTTCGAACAGGCACAGTCGCTGGGCCGCGAGCTGCAGTCCTCGGCACCGGCCGACCGGCCCTGGGTGCAGTTCACCGAGCGCCTGCTGGCCGCGTCGATCGGCGCCGCCTCCGCGCGCCTGCTGCTGACCAGCCTGCTGCGTGGCTCGGGCATGGACCTGGGTGAAGTGGTGGCGGTGCTGGACGAAGCGGGGCAGGAGCTGCGCTTCAACCGCGAGATCCTGTCCACCACGCTGGAAAACATCAGCGCCGGTGTCAGCGTGGTCGACCCGGACATGCGCCTGACGGCGTGGAACCGGCGCTACCAGGACATGTTCGGTTACCCCGACGGCATGCTCTACGTGGGCCGGCCGGTGGCCGACCTGATCCGCTACAACGCCGAACGCGGCGAGCTCGGCGAAGGTGACATCGAAGTGCAGATCAACCGCCGCATCGGTTACATGCGCGCCGGTTCACCACACGTGTTCGAACGCACGCGCAGCGACGGCAAGGTGATCGAGATGCGCGGCCAGGCGCTGCCCGGCGGCGGTTACGTGACCAGCTACAACGACATCACCGACTACAAGCACGCGGAAAAAGCACTGCTGGAAGCCAACGAAACGCTGGAACAGCGCGTGGCCGAGCGCTCGCACGAGGCCGAGGTCGCGCAGCAGTCGAAGACCCGCTTCCTCGCGGCGATCAGCCATGACGTGCTGCAGCCGCTGAATGCCGCGCGCCTGTTCGCGTCGGCATTGCGTGACAGCGACCACGTGAGCGACGAGCAGAAGCACCTGGCCGAACGCGTGGATGCTTCGCTGCGCGCGGCCGAAGAACTGCTGGATGGCCTGCTGGACGTGTCGCGGCTGGATGCCGGCGGCCTGCACCCGGTCATCGGCGAATTCGATGTGAGTGCGCTGATGCGCGAACTGGCTGCGCAGTACACGCCGGTGGCGGCGGGGCGCGGTCTGCGCCTGGACCTGTTCGCGCGTACCACCTGGGTACGCAGCGACCGCCGCCTGCTGCGCCGCGTGCTGCAGAACTTCCTTGCCAACGCGCTGCGCTACACGCGCCAGGGACGCATCGTGCTGGCCGTGCGCCAGCGTGGCGACGAAGTGGAACTGCAGGTGTGGGATACCGGTCCGGGCATCCCCGAGCACCATATGCGGCAGATCTTCGAGGAGTTCCACCGCTACCAGCAGCCCTTCGACTGGGGCGAGCAGGGGCTGGGCCTGGGCCTGTCGATCTGCCAGCGCATCTCGCGCCTGCTCGATCACCGCCTCAACGCGCGCAGCCGCGTGGGCAGTGGATCGATGTTCTCGATCATCCTGCCGCGCGTGGCGCCGTTGCCGGGCTACAGCGAGCCGCTGCTTCCCGCGCAGGCCGCCGCGCCGCCGGTGCGCAGCGACTCGCTGGCCGGGCTGCGCGTGCTGTGCGTGGACAACGACGAGGAGATCCTCGATGGCATGCGCGCGCTGCTGGGCCGCTGGCAGGTGCAGGTGATCACCGCATCGACCGTGGACCAGGCGCTGGAGAAGGTGGCCGAGCAACCGCAGGTGATGCTGGTGGACTACCACCTGCATGACCGCATGGATGGCCTGGACGCGCTGGTGGCGCTGCGCGAAGCGGCCGGCTACCCGTTGCCGGGCGCGCTGCTGACCGCCGATGGCCGCGATGAACTGAAGCGGATGGCACGCGAGCGCGGCTACCGCGTGCTGACCAAGCCGATCAAGCCGGCCTCGCTGCGCGCCTTCCTCGGCGCGCTGCGCGAGGCGAGGTAAACGCCGGGCTACCCAACCCCTTGTAGAGCCGAGCCCATGCTCGGCTGGATCGCGCCGTGCACCCGCAATTTCCACGGCAATATAGCCTTCGCTATACAAACCAGCCCTGCCTGCGCGTTTGCCCGCAGATGCGCCACGCGCGGATCGCGGTGCTAAGCTTCGCGTCCCCTTGGGGAGTAGCCGGATTCCTTCGCAGGAATCGTCCACGTCAACATACTCGGCCAGTGCGCCGTGGCGTGGACAACCATGATGGTTGGCGAGACCAGCGGCCCGCGCGCGCAACGTCAGGTTGGGCGCGAGCGCGAGCCGTGCGTCCGTCCTTGCCCGACCTTCAGCAGCCGCCAATGTCTCCTGTTTCGATCCTCCTGATCGGTTTCGCCATGTCCACCGACGCCTTCGCTGCCGCGATCGGCAAGGGTGCGGCCATGCGCAAGCCGGTATTCCGCGATGCACTGCGCGCCGGCATCATCTTCGGCGTCATCGAGGCGATCACGCCCATCATCGGCTGGCTGCTCGGCCGCGCCGCCCTGCAGTACGTCGAAGCCTTCGACCACTGGATCGCGTTCGGCCTGCTGGTCGCGCTGGGCGTGCACATGATCATCAACGGCGTGCGCCCGGACAGCGGCGAAGAGGACGAGGATCCCTCGCAGCACCACGGTTTCTGGAAGCTGGCGCTGACTGGTTTCGCCACCAGCATCGATGCCATGGCCGTGGGTATCGGCCTGGCGTTCATGGACGTGCATATCGGCGTAATGGCTGCGGTCATCGGCCTGTGCACGCTGACCATGGTCACCGCCGGCATCATGCTGGGCCGCGTGCTGGGCGGCATGGTCGGCAAGCGCGCCGAGATCATCGGCGGCGTGATCCTGGTGATCATCGGTTCGACGATCCTGTACGAACACCTGCACGGCGTGGCGTAACGCGCGGAACTGTAGAGCCGAGCCTGCGCTCGGCTCACGCGCGCAGCGCGGTTCTCAGGC
>NZ_JACVTT010000057.1:0-30407 GCF_016624665.1 Stenotrophomonas sp. S39
CCCCCCCCCCCCCCCCCCCCCCCCCCCCCCCCCCCCCCCCCCGACTCTACGGAGCAAAGCAAAAGCAGTCGAGCAAGCTCGACTCTACGGAGCAAAGCAACAGCAGTCGAGCAAGCTCGACTCTACAAACCGCTACGCCAGTGCGGCATCCACGGCGGCGCGTGCGTGCAGGGTAGTGGTGTCGAACAGCGGCACCGGGCTGTCCTGCTCACGTACCAGCAGCATGATCTCGGTGCAGCCCAGGATGATCGCCTCGGCGCCGCGGGCGACCAGTCGCGCGATCACGTCCACGTACACCTGTCGCGAAGCTTCGCTGACCACGCCTGCGATCAGTTCGCGGTAGATGATGTCGTGCACGTCGCGGCGGTCGTCGGCGTCGGGCACCAGTACCTCCAGCCCGAAACGATCGCTCAGCCGCCCACGGTAGAAATCCTCTTCCATGGTGAAGGCGGTGCCGAGCAGGCCCACCGTACGCAGGCCCGCCTGCAGGATCGCCTGCGCGGTGGGGTCGGCAATATGCAGCAGCGGCAGCGGGCAGGCGGCTTCCATCTGCGGGGCCAGCTTGTGCATGGTGTTGGTGCAGACCACCAGCAGGTCGGCGCCACCGGCCTGCAGGCGGCGTGCGGCATCGATCATTTCCGTGCCCAGCGCGTCCCAGTCGCCGTCGTGCTGCATCTGCTTGATGCGGGCGAAATCCACCGACCACAGCAGCAGCTGCGCCGAATGCGCGCCCCCCAGCCGCTGGCGGACATCCTCGTTGATGAGGCGGTAGTACTGCGCCGAGCTTTCCCAGCTCATGCCGCCGATCAGGCCCAGGGTCTTCATGCGTATCTCCATGCTGGAACCGCCATTGCAGCACAGACCGGCGGCCGCTTGCAGGGCGCCCTCTGTAACCGTCATTCGTGGCCCGCGCTGTACGTACCGCCGCACGCCGCCAGCCCGTAAGCTGGTGGGCTCCCCCGCGTTGAGAACAACAATGGCCCTGCATACCTGGTGGTGGTTCCTGGCCACGGTCTTCGTGCTGTGCGGCACGCCGGGCCCGAACATGCTGCATATCCTGGGCCGCAGCGTCGGGCTGGGTTTCCGCCGCAGCGTGCCGGCCATGGCCGGCTGCCTGCTGGCCATGCTGCTGGTGCTGGCCGCTTCGGCTGCTGGCCTGAGTGCGTTGCTGCGCTCCTCACCGATGTTGTTCGAAGTGCTGCGTTACCTGGGCGTGGCCTACCTGGCCTGGCTGGGCATCAAGGCCTGGCGCGACAGCTGCCGTCCGGTCGCGACGGGCACCGGAAGCGAGCCGCTGCTGGCGCCGGTGCACGGTGCGTGGTCGGTCTTCCGCGGTGGCCTGCTGGTGGGGCTGAGCAACCCGAAGCTGCTGCTGTTCGCCGCCGCATTCCTGCCGCAGTTCGTCGATCCCGCGCGTGCGCAGGGCCTGCAGTACACGGTGCTGGTGACCACCTTCGCCGCCTGCGAACTGTTCTGGTACGTGATGTATGCCGCGGGCGGGCACAGCCTGCGCCGCTGGCTCGCCAAGCCCTTCGCGCAGCGCTGGTTCGAACGGCTGGTGGGCAGCGTGTTCCTCGCGTTCGCTGTCGCGCTGCTGCGCTTCCGCCCGCGCTGAACGTTCACGCCGCGCGCGCGGCGCGCTCACGGCACCCGCATCGGCGCCTGCCTAACCTGATCCCACTGTTATCAGTCCCTGAGGGGAAAGGATCGACATGATCAAGTGGGCCATCATTTTCGCCGTCATCGGCCTCATTGCCGGTGTGCTCGGTTTCGGCGGCATCGCCGGTACCGCAGTCGGCATCGCCAAGTTCCTGTTCTGGGCAGGCATCATCATCGCGGTGATCCTGTTCCTGATCGGCAGGAGCGTGGCCAAGAAGGTCGCCTGACAGCCTGCCCCAGGTGGCCGGCGGCAGCGCGCTCAGTGCGCGCTGCTTTTCGAGAACAGATTGATGACCAGCACACCCGCGCAGATCAGGCCGATGCCGATCAGTGCCGGCGTGTCCAGGCGCTGCTTGAACACAGCAGGCCGATCAGCGAAATCAGCACGATGCCCACGCCGGACCAGATCGCATAGGCGATGCCCGTCGGGATCGATTTCATCGTGAGCGCCAGCAGGTAGAAGCACACGCCGTAGCAGGCCAGCGCACCCAGCGTGGGCGCGAGCCGGCTCATCCCCTCGGACGCTTTCAGCAGCGAGGTGGCGATCACCTCCAGCGCGATGGCGGCGGCCAGGCAGGCATAAGGATTCATCGCGGGCTCCAGGTCAGCCGGGCATGCACAGTTTCAGGGCTTCGCCCGCCATGGCCAGCGCATTGCGCCGTTCTTCCTCATCCAGCGGGCGGCCATAGGCCGTGGCCCAGTAGCCATCGGCTGCGCAGCGCGCCGCGTACAGGCGCGGGTCGGTGGCTTCGCCGGGGAACTCGGCCAGCATGCCGCGCATCCATTCGCGCCAGTGCGCCAGCATTGCCGGTTCCAGCAGGTTGGCCATGGTCAGGCCGATATCGTTGTCCTGGGTCTGCTGCAGCAGGTGGTTGAAGCTCACCTCGACGTAGGCGCGGGTGAAGCAGCCATGGCCGGGCGACGCCTGCAGCATGTGCGCGCGCAGGTCCTGCTCGAACGCAGAAACCAGCGCGGTCAGCGTTGCGTCCAGCAGCGCCTGTTTGCTGCTGAAGTGATGGAACAGGGCGCCCTTGCTGACGCCAGCGGCACGGGCGACGTCCTGCACGGTCAGCGCGGCAAGCCCGCCCTGGCCGATCACGCGGGCAGTCGCGTCGAGCAGGGCCTGGCGCACGACGTCGGGCGCCTTGCGGCGGGTGGGAGCGGGGGATGCGGACATGAATGAAGGAAACCGACTGGACGGTATGATTGTAGCGCAGCCTCGGCTCAGTCCAGGTAGACCGACAGGCCGCTGGCCATCTGCAGGTCCGGGCTGTCATCGTCCAGGCCGACGTCGAACGAGAGATCCAGCTGGACGCCCGGGCGCACCTGCCAGCTCAGGCCGGCCCCCGCCAGCGTCTGGTCGGGCGCATCGCTGACGTCGAAGAAGCCTGCTTCCAGATAGGTGGACACCGTCGGGGTGGCCTGCAGCGACAGGCTGGGCGCCCACGTGGTCGTGCGTTGGCCCGCGCCGCGCTGATGCTCGGCAAACAGCCCCAGGCTCCATCGGTCGGTCAGGGCCTGCTCCACGCTCGCCGCAAGTGCGTATTGCCGGCCATCGCTGAAGGCTGCGTCGCCGCGCGCCACCACGGCCGTGGCCAGCACCGCCCATGCGGTCCGGTCATTGCTGCCGGGGCCGGCCCACTTCACGCCGACGCTGCTGTCGCCCGCCCCGCGCAGGCGGGTGTCCTCGCCATCTGGCGCGCGCAGGCGCTGGCGATTCCACGGTGTACCCGATACCTGCAGTTCCAGGCCGGGCGCCAGGCCGGTGCGCAGCAGGGCATCGCCGGACAAGGTCGTACTGCGCACGCCCTCGGCGTCGGTTTCTCGCAGGTAGGAAGGAAGCCCGAACTCCAGCGCGACGGCGCCACGGCCTACCGTGTCGGTACTGAAGCCGAGGCCGGGCCGATCAAAGGCGGGCGGGGCGGACGGAGGCTCTGCCCGTGCGGACAGGCAGGCCATGGAAAGCCCGAACAGAACGATGCACTGGCGCATGCTGGCCGACGAGCTCGAGGGGTGTTGCCGAGCATGCGCGACCCGCGCGTCGGGGCGCCGTGAACGCGGGGATCAGTCGTCGATGCGGGCGAAGCGCGGCTGCGGGCCGTGCTCGCCGGGCACCTGCTCGACGAACATGGCGTACGGGCGTACCCACAGGCCACCTTCGCCGTAGAGCGCGCGGTACAGCACCTGCGGTTGCAGGGTTTCGCTGCTGCGCACGATATCGAGCACTTCGTACAGACCGCCCTTGAAATGGCGGTAACGGCCCGGCTCGAGGCGGGGCAGGGGGCTGAGGTCGGACATCCGGGAATTCTACTTCCGCGCGGGCGTGGGCGGCAGCGCGCACCAGGCATCAATGGCCTCGGCGGTGTTGGCCAGGCCTTGGGCCTGGGCCAACTCCCATGGCCGCTCGCAGCGCCCGCTGCGCTGGCACCATTGGTAGCCGGCCGAACCGATGCAGCCGTGGGCGTCGCGATCACCGCCGACCACGGGCACGGCGGCGGCGGCATCCCGGGCGGGCGCGGGTTCGGGCTGTGCGCAGGCGCTCAGTGCCAGCACCAGCAGCACCGGCAGAAGGGCGATCTTCATCGGAATGGCCTCGGGTCCGGAGGCCTCAGTGTCGGCTGCTTCCGCGCCGGCAACAAGCGCTCAGCTGATGCTGGCGCGGACCAGCTCCTCAAGCAGGACCAGATAGCTGGCCACGAAGTAGAACTTCAGCAAGGTCGAACGCTGCAGCGGAAGCGAGGTGCGCATGTGGAAGGGGCCCCTGTTAGTGACGGTAGTGTGAAGCGCGCCTGACTTCGTGACAAGAGTCACGGAAAACCTTCACTAAACGGACTCATAGATGTGATGGGGGTGGCGTTCTGACAGCTCCGTGCGGATTTTTCGTACTTATCTGATAGGCCGCCCCTGACCGGCTGACTAGGGTGGATGGCATCAGCAGACGGCCTCTGGCCCCTGCGCCTTCCACCACAGGAGTCCGTCATGGTCATTACCGTCAAATGCAGTGCCGCCCAGTGGTCGCTGCTGGATCCCGCTGCGGGCAGCGCCGAAGCGTTCGGTTCGGGGGCTGCCGCCTTCGATACCGCCGTCGAGCGGGCCGGGGATCACTATCGCCGCACCGGGCAGGAAAGCATCGTGCGCGTGGAAGCGCTGGGCGACAGCATCGAAGCCGTGCGTTTCCAGGCGGTGGCTGTCGCGCCGGTGCAGGTTACGGCGCTGCATCCTGCGCCAGCGGCGTGACGCCAGCCGCATCCCGGCTCAGTGCCGGGATGACGAAGCGCCACAGCCACGGACGGCTGACGGTTTTGGTGTGGACGTGTTCGATCCTCCCTGGCAGAGCCTTGTCCTGCAGCAACCGCTGCGGCTCCTCGGACAGCACCAGGATGAGCAGGTCGCGGCGCAGGCAGCAGATGCGCCGCAGCAGGGGAATGCCATCGCTTTGGCCAATGGTAGGCATGCAGGGGTCGATGACCAGCACTTTGCAGGCCGGGTCGGCAATGCGCGCCAGTACCTCCGACGGTGAGCGGGCTTCGCGGGGAGCCTGACCCTGCAGATGCGGGAAAATGCCGAGGATGAGCTCGCTGCGGACCCAGGGGTTTGCATCTGCGATGACCAGGGCGTGGGCTTGGCCGTACAGCCTGGGGGTGATGGCAACAGGGCTTTCCGGGGTAAACCGATCGTCGTTGGCGGCGGGTACGGTGGACATGTGGGTGTAGTGGGTGATGCGCGAGAGACTGATGAACTTCCGCACGCCCAACTCCTTAAGTACGAGCCATGTTGGATGCACGGTGTTGGCTTCGCCGCGTCATTGACGACGATGGACTCGCCCGGATGTCCAATTTATTTCACACAGGCTATGGATTATCGGGGCCGCAGCCCTTTGGGAGGAGGTCGTAATAGGGAATGGCAGTCCAGCAGCGCCATTCATGAGTGTCTGAATCCCTTATCAGCATCAGGTTCATGCTCCACGTGCCAACGTTGTAGCCGGCATCAGGACGCAGGAGGCATTCGATTTCCACGTTCGCAAAGGGGCGCACTATAATGGTTTCGCAGCGTTCGCTACTTTCTGGCAGCCCCAGTTTCCTGTTGTCTGAGCCATAGATATCGCCTCGCTCTGCCAGCCACGCTTCCACGCCCGCCTTCCCGCCAGCTATGTCTGCCAAGGCTGCAGCCAGCTTTGATCTTGTAGTGAACTTCTTGTACTGCGGGACTGCGATCATGGACAGGATCGCGATGATGCCCACGACGACCATCAGCTCTATCAGAGAGAAGCCTTGCTGGCCTTGCACGCGTTTAGCTGCACGGCCATCCTTTGGTAGTTCGTTTTCCATTGTTTCCTCCATGGCGAAGCCAACATTGAGCCGGGAACGGTATGAGGCAGTGACTGGAGAGGCACATGCGACTGTATGCAGGGATGAGAGCCTGCGCAGCGGCATGTGCCTGCGGTCAGGCCTGACAGCCGCGCGGAAGTAGATCCTGCTGAGGGATGTCGCTCTCGCAGAGCCAGGTGCCATTCGGGTCGCGACTCAACGTCAGGCTGCCGGTGCCAAATGTGGCGTCGCTCTCAAGCCGGCAGTCGATGCTTGTGGCACCACTTACGGCATCTGCCGTGACAGTAATGAAGCTGCAGCGTGAGCTGGAATCGGGGAGGCCAATCGATGCCGCTGTGGTTACCTCGGTGCCCGCAGCCAGGAGTGACTCGACGCCAACTTTTCCGCCCGCTATCTCTGCCAGTGCGCTCGCCAGCTTCGCTTTGGCGGAAAATTTTTGGTACTGCGGAAGCGCAATCATCGCCAGGATGCCGATGATCGCCACGACCACCATAAGCTCGATGAGCGAGAAGCCTTTCTGTCGGGAGTTTATGCGGGATGCACGATGTGTGCGGAAACGAGAGGTGTCCATCTTCTTTCCTCGGTGATGTGGGTTATTCATCGAAATCGCCGCGATAGCTCGTGCTTCGTGGCGTGGCGATAGATAATCACGGGCGTCGCTCCGGGTATATTCCATTAATGGGAAAATTGGCCTCCGGCGGATTGATCTCCCCACTTTTCCCATTTGTTGAATCAATACGGTTCACGGACGGCAGGCTGCTGGCAGCAGTTGCGGGTCGGGTACGTCAGCTACACAGCTCCAGGTACCTTGTGGCGTGCGCTGCAATACCAGGGTGCCGCGCACGAGCGCATCGCCGCGGAGTTCGCAGCGCAGTCGTGCGTGCCCGGTGTCGGGCAGGTGCATGCGCAGTTGCCTGCAGAACGCCGCGCTGGCGGGCAGGCCGAGATGTTGGTCGCTGATCCGCAGATCGCCGCCTGCGTAGCTGGCTTCCACGGCCTGGATCACTTCGCCAAGGTGGGCGACGGCGGCGTGCAGGTATTCGCGTTCGGTAGTGCGGCCGAGTGTAGGCGCGGCCAGGATGACCGCATAAAGGGCGGCAATCGCCGCCGCAATGGCAATGGCCGCCCAGGGTCTGGCCCGAGGCGGCAGCACGATGTCCCTGTGTTCCGGAGAAGCTGCATGCATGGCAGTGGCTCTCCCTCCTGTGTTCCTTGGGAGGAAGACATCCCAGTGCCGGGGGGGGGCCCCCCCCGGCCCCCCCCCCACCGAGGGGGCCGGTCCACACCCATCAGCCCCACCGGTAGCGCCCGACCGTTGGTCGGGCGACAACTGAACCAAGAGCCTCTCGTGCCCAAGACTTTCCATCGAACCGACCGTGTCTCCGCCCAGCTGCGCCGTGAACTCGGCACCCTGGTGCACAACGCCGTGCGCGAGCACGGGTTGCCCTCGGTGAGCGTGTCCGACGTGGAAATCACCCGCGACATGGCCCATGCCAAGGTGTTCGTCACCGCGCTGATGCCGGAACGTTCGGCCGAAGCCGTGGCCGGCCTGAAGGAGCTGGGCTACCGCCTGCGCATGGACCTGGCCCGCGCGATGAAGCTGCGCCACGTGCCTGAGCTGCATTTCCACTACGACGACTCGGTCGACCGTGGTGAGCACATCGACAACCTCCTGCGCGACCTGCCCGATACGCTGGCCGCGGAGAAGCGTCGCGAGAGCGACGAAGAATAAGCTTGCGCCGGGTGATGCCCGGCGTTTTCCATTCTGACCGTGCGAGGCCGGACGCTGGCCGCGCTTCGCGCTCGCCGGGCATGGCCCGGCGCTACCCGTATCTGTCATGACCCGAATTCAGTTCCGCCGCCTGGATGGCATCCTGCTGCTCGACAAGTCGACCGGCATGAGCTCCAACGCCGCCCTGCAGGTGGCCCGCCGCCTGTTCCGTGCCGAAAAGGGCGGCCATACCGGCAGCCTTGACCCGCTGGCCACCGGCCTGCTGCCGCTCTGCTTCGGCGAGGCGACCAAGATCGCCGGCCTGCTGCTGGGCTCGGCCAAGGCCTACGACGCCGAGATCCAGCTCGGCCAGACCACCGATACCGACGATTCCGAAGGCCAGGTGCTGCTGCAGCGCCCGGTGCCGGCCATCAGTGCCGAGGCCCTGCAGGCCGCCCTGGCGCCGCTGACCGGCCGCATCCTGCAGCGGGCACCGATCTATTCGGCGCTGAAGCAGGGTGGTGAGCCGCTGTATGTGAAGGCCCGCCGCGGTGAAGCCATCGAGGCGCCCGAGCGCGAGGTGCACGTGCAGGCCATCGAGGTGCTCGAGCAGCAGGCCGATCGCCTGCGCCTGCGCGTGACCTGTGGTTCGGGCACCTACATCCGCAGCCTGGCCCGCGACCTCGGCGAGGCGCTGGGCTGCGGCGCCCACATCAGCGCGCTGCGCCGGCTGTGGGTCGAGCCGTTCCATGCCCCGGCCATGGTCACCCTGGACCAGCTGCGGGCGATGGTCGAGGCCGGCGACGAAGCAGGCATGGACGCACTGCTGCTGCCGTTGGCCGCCGGCCTGGCCGAATACCCGCGCGTCGACCTCGACGCTGAACAGGCCCATCGCTTCTGTGTCGGCCAGCGCCAGCGCGACGCATCATGGCCGCGCGGCCTGGTGGCCGTGTACGGTCCGGACGATGCTGTCCAAGGCCTGGGCCAGGTCGACGACAGTGGCCTGCTGGCCCCGCAGCGCCGGTTCAACCTCTGACAGGGGGAGGGCGGTTCAGCCCCGGTCCTTGTTCCCGGAGCCCCTGACCGTTACAATTTCGCGGCCGTTTTCCGGCAACCTGCCTCGCGCAGGTTTCATCCTCGTAGTCCACGGCGAGCCTGGCGGTGCGCGAAGCGCGTTCCTGCCGGCCACGCATCACAGAGAAAAAGAAAATGTCGATCGACACCCAGAAGGTCATTGAAGACAACAAGCGCAGCTCGGCTGACACCGGCTCCCCGGAAGTCCAGGTTGCCCTGCTGACCGCCCGCATCGAACTGCTGACCGGCCACTTCAAGACCCACAAGAAGGACCACCACAGCCGCCGCGGCCTGCTGCAGATGGTCAACCGCCGTCGCAGCCTGCTCGACTACCTGAAGAAGAAGGACGTCGAGCGCTACAAGGCCCTGATCGAAAAGCTTGGCCTGCGTCGCTAAGCAAAGAATCCCCCGCGGCGCAGCGATGCGCCGCGGTTTTGTTTTGTAGCATCGAAATACCGATTCAGACCGGAACGATCCGGTCACCCGCAGGCGGCAAGGGTCGCCGACGGTCCAAACTCGCAGACAGCATCCCCAAGGACACCCTCCGTGGCAAAAATCACCAAAACCTTCCAGTACGGCAAGCACACCGTCACGCTTGAAACCGGCGAAATCGCCCGTCAGGCCGGTGGCGCCGTCATCGTCAAGTTCGACGACACCGTGCTGCTGGTCTCCGCCGTTGCCGCCAAGAGCGCGCGCGAAGGCCAGGATTTCTTCCCCCTGACCTGTGACTATCAGGAGAAGTTCTACGCAGGTGGCCGTATCCCGGGTGGCTTCTTCAAGCGCGAAGGCCGCGCGACCGAGAAGGAAACCCTGATCTCGCGTCTGATCGACCGTCCGATCCGTCCGCTGTTCCCGGAAGACTACAAGAACGAAGTCCAGATCATCGCCACGGTGATGTCGCTGAACCCGGAAATCGACGGTGACATCCCGGCGCTGATCGGTGCCTCGGCTGCCCTGTCGCTGGCCGGTACCCCGTTCAAGGGTCCGATCGCCGCCGCCAAGGTCGGCTACAAGAACGGCGAGTACATCCTCAACCCGACCGTGTCGGAACTGAAGGATTCGGAGCTGGAGCTGGTCGTTGCCGGTACCGCCAACGCCGTGCTGATGGTTGAATCCGAAGCCGCACTGCTGTCCGAAGACGTGATGCTGGGCGCCGTGACCTTCGGTCACCGCGAAATGCAGAAGGTCATCAACGCGATCAACGAGCTGACCGTGGAAGCCGGCACCAAGCCGTCGACCTGGGTGGCCCCGGCCAAGAACGACGTGCTGATCAGCGCCCTGCAGGAAGCCATCGGCCCGCGCCTGGGCGAAGCCTTCCAGGTGCGCGACAAGCTGCAGCGCCGTGACGCCATCTCGGCGATCAAGAAGGACGTGGTCGAAACCCTGGCTGGCCGCGTGGCCGCTGAAGGCTGGAACCTGGCCGAGCTGTCGAAGGAATTCGGCGAGCTGGAATACAGCACCATGCGCAACTCGGTGCTGGACACCAAGGTCCGCATCGACGGCCGTGCGCTGGACACCGTCCGCCCGATCGCCGTGCAGACCGGCATCCTGCCGCGTACCCACGGTTCCTCGCTGTTCACCCGCGGTGAAACGCAGGCCATCGTGACCATCACCCTGGGCACCGCCCGTGATGGCCAGGTCATCGATGCCGTCTCCGGTGAGTACAAGGAAAACTTCCTGTTCCACTACAACTTCCCCCCCTACTCGGTGGGTGAGACCGGCCGCATGATGGGCCCGAAGCGCCGCGAAATCGGCCACGGTCGCCTCGCCAAGCGCGGCGTGCTGGCTGTGATGCCGTCGCTGGAATCCTTCCCGTACACCATCCGCGTCGTCTCGGAAATCACCGAGTCGAACGGCTCCTCGTCGATGGCCTCGGTCTGCGGTTCGTCGCTGGCCCTGATGGACGCCGGCGTGCCGGTGAAGGCACCGGTTGCCGGTATCGCCATGGGCCTGGTCAAGGAAGGCGATCGCTTCGTCGTCCTGTCCGACATCCTGGGTGACGAAGATCACCTGGGCGACATGGACTTCAAGGTTGCCGGTACCGCTGAGGGCATCTCCGCCCTGCAGATGGACATCAAGATCGAAGGCATCACCGAAGAGATCATGAAGCAGGCTCTGCAGCAGGCCAAGGCTGGCCGTCTGCACATCCTGGGCGAAATGGCCCACGGCCTGACCGCTCCGCGTGAAGAGCTGTCGGACTACGCGCCGCGTCTGCTGACCATCAAGATCCACCCGGACAAGATCCGCGAAGTGATCGGCAAGGGTGGCTCGACCATCCAGGCCATCACCAAGGAAACCGGCACCCAGATCGACATCCAGGATGACGGCACCATCGTCATCGCTTCGGTCAATGCCATCGCTGCCCAGGCCGCCAAGGCCCGCATCGAGCAGATCACCTCGGACGTCGAGCCGGGCCGCATCTACGAAGGCAAGGTCGCCAAGATCATGGACTTCGGTGCGTTCGTCACGATCCTGCCGGGCAAGGACGGTCTGGTCCACGTGTCGCAGATCTCCAGCGACCGCGTCGAGAAGGTCGGCGACGTGCTGAAGGAAGGCGATGTGGTCAAGGTCAAGGTCCTGGAAGTCGACAAGCAGGGCCGTATCCGCCTGTCGATGAAGGCCGTCGAAGAAGGCGAAGGCGCCAGCGCCGAGTAATCGACCTCTGGTCGATGACGGTAGGTGAGGACCGTTGGTCCTCACACCTTCGCGCCGAGGTCGGTAGGTGAGGACCGTTGGTCCTCACGCTTTCGCGCCGAGGTCGGTAGGTGAGGACCGTTGGTCCTCACACCTTCGCTGAAATGAAAAAGCGGGCTTCGGCCCGCTTTTTCTTTGCCTGTATTCCGGCGCAGCCGTAACGCTATGCTTCGCCCATGGACACCCTTCGCCTGCTGGACCTGGACATCGATCGCCCGGCCCGACGGGTCAGCCGTGCCGGCGAACCGCTGCCGATAAGCGGCATGACCTGGATCCTGCTGGACGTGCTGCTGGCCCACGGTACCGACGTCGTGGATTTCGATACATTGGCCGCCGAGGTGTGGGCACCGGCGGTGGTCGGCGAAGACGCGGTCAGCCAGCGGGTCAAGCTGCTGCGCCAGGCCCTTGGTGATGACAGCCGGCACCCGCGTTACATCCGTTCCGTGCGCGGCCGCGGCTATCAGCTCTGCGCGCAACCGGTCGCGGTCAGTGCACCGCCCGCGCGATCAGGATGGGACCGGAAGGCCGGCTGGACAGCCACGGCTGCCGCGGCCGTTGCCGTGGCCGCGATCGTGTTCGTGCTGTGGCCGCGGCCAGCACCGCAGGGTGCCGCGCAGCCGGTGCTGCAACGCGCCGACTATTACGCCAGCATCGGCCAGGCCAGCAACAACGAACGGGCGATCAGCCTGTACCGGCAGGCGCTGCAGGCCGATCCCGAATCCGTACCGGCCCGCCGTGGCCTGTCACGGGCGCTGTCCGCGCAGAGGTGTCTGTTCAACGGCACGCCCGCACAGATGGAAGAAGCACTGCGCCTGGCCGACCAGGAGCGCCAGCGCGCGCCGGATGATGCTGCTGCGCACGCTCTGTGGGGCTACGCGCAGGATTGCCTGGGCAACATGCGGCAGGCCATCGCGGGCTACTCGCGCGCCATCGAGCTGGACCCCGCCGACGAACGCAGCCGCGCATCGCTGGCCTACCTGCAGCAGGAGCGTGGCGAGCTGGTCACGGCATTGCGCGGGAACCTGTCGCTGAAGGCGCCAGGGCGCGTCCGCTTCCGTGACGTGCAGGTCGCGCGCGAACTGGAGTTGCTCGGCTTCACCCAGGCCGCCGCGCAGCGCCATGCGCGCAACTTCCAGCTGTACCCGGACAACGTGTTTTCCAATATCGCCTGGCCACGCAGCCTGTATGTGGCCGGCGCGCCGGAGCAGGCCAGGCAGGCGCTGGACGAGGCGCTCGCGCGTGGCACGCCGCATCCACAGCTGCTGCGCCTGCAGGGCGAGCTGGCGCTGCTGGCCGGCGACCCGGTGGCGGCCGCCGCGGCGTTCGAGCGTGGCCGCCAGCTTCGGCCCCAGCAGTCGCTCGGCCAGACCCTGGCGGACCTGCATGGCGTGCCACCCTCACGGGCGATGTGGCTCGGTGAGCGGCTGCAGCAGCGCGCCGCCAACGCCGGCGACGGCTGGCCGGACGCGGCGCTGGAACGGGCGCTGCTGCTGCAGGCCGGCGGGCGCCACACAGACGCCGTGGCAGCGCTGCATCAGGCCGTCGATGATGGCTTCCGCGACGTGGCATGGCTGCGCGTGACGCCCCTGTTCGTGCCCCTGCACAACGCCCCGGGGTGGCCTGCGCTGCTGGATCGTCTCGACACCGACATCGCCCGCCAGCGTGCGCTGGTGCTGGCGGCACCGTGGCGGCCGGATGACCTGGCCGCGCTCAGCGCAGCGCCGGCAGCAGGAACTCGGTGAGGATGCGCCGCGACTGCGGGTGGGCGAAGTTGCGGTTGAACGCCTGGCTGGTGACCACCGCCACCACGCGCTGCTCGGGCAGCACGAAGACGTAGTTGCCACCGTTGCCGGACATCGCCCAGACCGTACGCGGCGAACCCTGCACGTCCAGCTTCAGGCCCCACCACTGGTAGCCGTAGTCGCTGCCGTCGGAAGTGGTTGCCTGCGCCTGCACCATCGCCTCGATGTAGTCCCTGGGCACAAGCTGGCGGCCCTGCCAGCGGCCACCGTCCAGCACCAGCTGGCCGAACCGCGCGAGGTCCTGCGTGCGGTAGCGCGTGCCGCCGCCGCCCATGCCGATGCCCTCCGGCGAGCGGTTCCACTGGCTGCGGGTGATGCCCAGCGGCCGCTCCAGGACCCGTGCGGCGTACTTGGCCAGCGGTTGGCCACTGGCCTGTTCCAACACGGCGCCCAGCACGAACGGGCTGGCGGTGCAGTAGGCAAACGAGCGCCCATGCGGGCTGTCCTCCGGCCGCTGCATCCACGGCGCGAAGCCCTTCACCGGCAGGGCCAGGGCGAAGTCCAGCCAGCGCTCGCGCACGTACATGCGCTCCTCGTGGCCGGCCGAGAACGGGTTCTCGTCATCGCATTCCCAGAGGCTGCTCATGGTCAGCAGGTCCTGCACGGTCGTGCCGCGCAGGCGCGAATCGATGGCGTGCCGGGCAGTGAAGGCCGGGAAGTAGTCGTACACCCGGGCCTGCACGCCGGGCAGCGTGCCATCGCCGATGGCGGCACCGACCAGCAGCGCTGTCACGCCCTTGCTGGCCGAGCGCACGTCGTGCAGGGTCTGCGCATCGGCGCCGTTGAAATAGCCCTCGTAGACCACCTTGCCATCCACCTGCAGCAGCACGCTGCGGATCTGCTTCAGTTCGTCGGTGGCGATGGCCTGCTGCAGGGCCTGCAGGCGGGCTGGGTCAGGTGGCGTGGCGCGGGCCGCGAAGGGCAGGGCGAATACGGCGCAGAGCAGGGCCAGGGCAGGCAGGGTCGAACGCATCGTCGGGCTCCATCAAAGGGGAGCCCGATTGAACCTGCGTGGCGCCTGAAGTGCTGGAAACCTGCCTGAAGAATGCTGAAGCCCCTGTGCCACAAGGCGTGTGGGTGTCAACCTTGGTTGACGCGCTCATCCTCTTCTTCCTCGCCCAGCCACCACACCTGGCCCGGCGCCGGATCACTCAGCGGATGCTCGCGCTGCTCGATGGCCTGCAGCACGCGTCCCGGTGCCGCAGCGGTCCAGGTGGCCAGCAGCTTTTCCACCGCGGCCCGGCCCTGGGCGGCAATACCCAGATCGCGCTCGCGTGCCCAGCCACCGCCATCATCGTTGCCGGCGTCGTCGTCATGCCGGTGCGGCGTGCCGTAGCTGCAGCGGCGGCACAGCCGGCGCACGGTTGCGGTCCAATCCTCGACCGTGCCGATGCCGGGCAGGGCCATGGCCTCCAGGGCTGCGACGTCCTCGGGGCCGTCGCACTGCACGAACACGGTGAAGGTCGCCATGTCCGATGCCTGCAGGCGCTGCATCGCGTTGAACACCGGCACCTCGATGTCGCGGTAGGTGCGCAGGCCCGTGCAGGCACCGTCGTGCAGCACGATGTCGCCGAAGCGGAAGCCGCTTTCGGGCAGAGGCACGTTGTCGATGCGCGCGCGCACCGGGTCGATGCGGCTCATGTACACCACCTCGGCATCGGCCCAGGGTGCCAGGCGCACGCAGGCCACGCCGAAGTCGCCTGCGATCGCCCCCTCACCCTCGGGCAGGGTGATGCCACAGTGCGTCCACTGCCGGCGTGCCTCGGCCCAGTCGCCCAGGGCCGAGGCAGCGATGCCGGCATTCCAGGCCGTGGCCTCGTCGAAGTCGCCGCGTACCTGCGCCGAACGCAGGTTGTCCTGCAGCGAAGCAGGCCAGTTGCGCAGGTACTTGTGCGCCAGCCCGCGCATGTAATGCAGGTAGGGGATCTCCGGCGCATGGCCGATCAGCTCGCCGAACAGGTCTGCCGCCTGCACCAATTCGCCATCGTCGAACGCCGCATAGGCGCGTGCCTCCAGGGCCTGCAGTGCATCCTGGGTGTCATCGTGGGAGGCGTTGTCGTCTGTGCTCATGTCCGTGTGCGATTGAAGATCCGCGGCTACCTTAGCCGATGCCGGATCCGTGTAGAGTCGAGCACGCTCGTCTCTACCTACCGGGAGTTTCCATGTTGCGCCAGACCTTGGCCGGGCTTGCCCTGCTGATCGCCGCCGCCGTTCCTGTCGCCAGCCACGCGGCGCAGCCGCCGATCTACGGTGCCTACTACCCCGGCGGTTCGGCCGAGCGCTACCCGGTGTCGCGTATTCCAGCCGATCGCCTCACCCACCTGTTCTATGCGTTCTCCACCATCGAAGCAGGGCGCTGCACGGTCGGCGCCGAAGCGGCGGACAACTTCGCCGCGCTGGCCGAGCTGAAGAAGGCGCACCCGCACCTGCGCACGCTGATCTCCATCGGCGGCTGGGGCGCAGGTGGCTTTTCCGATGCCGCGCTGACCGTGGCCAGCCGCAAGCGCCTGGTGGATTCGTGCATGGCGCTGTTCTTCGACCAGTACGCGGGCAGCTTCGATGGCGTGGACATCGACTGGGAATTCCCGGTCAGTGGCGGCCCGAAGGAGCTGGCCCATCGACCGCAGGACCGCGCGAACATGACCCGGCTCGCGCAGGCGTTCCGCGTGGCGCTGGATGCGCGCGGCCGCAGGCTTGGCCAGCCGATGCTGCTGACCGCCGCCCTCGCAGCCGGCCGCCTGCAGACCGATGGCCCGTATGATCCGGCCGCCAGCTATGACCTGCCGGCGCTGGCCAATGTGCTCGATTTCATCAACCTGATGAGTTACGACATGGGCACCGGCTTCTCGGCGGTGTCCACCTTCAATGCGCCGCTGCATGAGGTGGCGGCCGACCCGCTGGCGCCGGAGCTGCGGCGCTGGAACAACGTGGCCGGTGCGGTGCAGTACTACCGCGACCATGGCGTGCCGGCCGACAAGCTGGTGCTGGGCGTGCCGTTCTACGGGCGTGGCTTCAAGGTGACCGGCGAGGCGCCTGATGGGGTGTACCAGGCCTACAGCGCACCGGCCGATGCCGGCGACTGGCGGGTGATCAAGCACCGTTACCTGGACCAGCCGGGCTGGACGAAACACTGGCAGCCGCAGGCGCAGAGCCCCTGGCTGTACAACGCGGCAGAGAAGATCTTCATCAGCTACGAAGACCCGCGTTCCATCGGCCTGCGTGCGCAGTTCGCCCGCGAGCAGGGCCTGGCCGGCGTGTTCATGTGGGAGCTGACCGGCGATGACGAGCAGGCCAGCCTGCTCAACGCCATGCTGGCACCGTGGCACAAGGCCCGCGTCGGCGATTAAGCGCGCCTTTGTAGAGTCGAGCTTGCTCGACTGCCTTCGGCGCGAAATCAACAGCAGTCGAGCAAGCTCGACTCTACCGGGGCGGTGCGTACCGGTAGCGCCGGGCCATGCCCGGCGGGTGCCTCAATTGGCCCACACGCTGTTGGGGTCGCCATCACGGGCACGGCGCTGGCTGGCCACCGCCAGCCGCGCAAAGCCGAACGCCATCGCCAGGGCCACCACGTCGATCCAGAACAGCGGCCACAGCCCGCGCGCGGCGGCCAGCCACGGCCAGTCGCCGTTGAGTGCGCCATGCATCACCGGCACCAGGGCGGTGCTGATGGCTGCGGCCCACAGCAGTTCACGCGCGGCCTGCGCCGGCCGGCGCAGGGCCGCCCACAGCGCGCACGCCGCCCAGGTGCCGAAGCAGGCCCAGCGGATGCCGTGGTCCACCGCGGCCGGGGCCACCCGTTCGAGCACCAGCGCGGTGACGAACGCCACCGAAATCGCCACGCACAGGCCGATGCACACGCCCACCGTCGCCCGCGCCATGTTCACTCCCGAACGCGGCTGCTGCGGCTGCCGGCGCTTGCGCCGCGATTCGATCCACAGCAGGTTGCCCGAGTAGAACAGGAAGGCGCCGCCCAGCCCCAGCAGGAAGTACAGCCAGACCACCACGCCGTTGCCGAACTCGCCGAAGTGCAGGGCGTACGCCGCGCTGAGCGTGGCGTGGTTGGCATCGCGATGGCCGGGCAGCTGGCTGGCCAGGACGCGGCCGCTGGCCACATCCAGTGCGACCGAGCCAAGCGGGCCGAGGGTGCCGCTGGATTCGCCGGTGATCTCGATGGTGGCGTTGGCATCTGCGCCGTTGGCCAGCTTCAGGTAGGCCGGTTCGAAATCGGCAACGCCCTGTGCGCGCGCCACTTCCAGGGCGCGTGCGTGCAGCTCGCGCAGGCTGCCCGGTGCGGCCGGCACGCCTGCGGCCTCGCGCACCGGCGCGGTGTCCATCGCCGCCGGCACCACCTGCATGGCCTTGCCTTCGAAGATGAGCGGGTTGAGCAGGGCGATCTGGATGAACACCAGGCAGAGCAGGGCGCCGGTCACCGCGAACATCAGGTGGAACGGCAGGCTGAGCACGCCGATCACGTTGTGCGCGTCCTGCCACATCTGCTTGAGGTTGCGGCCCGGGCGCAGCGCGAACAGGTCACCCAGCAGCTTGGGCAGGTGGATGACCACGCCGCTGAGCAGGGCCATGCCGTACAGCAGGCTGACGATGCCCATCACGTAGATGCCGGCCACTGGCAGGCCCAGGCTGTAGTGCAGTTCGTTGACCAGCTCGGCCAGGCCGGCCTGCGGCGGCGTCGGGCTGCCGCCGGTCTGGCCGGGCCAGGCATAACGCCAGCCGCCGTCGGCCCCCTGCCAGTAGGCCAGCGGCTGCGGGTGCTCGGCGCCGGGGAAGGTCATGCCGACATGGCGGCGTGCCTCCGGGTGCTTGGCCAGCACGTCGTCCAGCAGGTACTGCGCATCATCCAGCCCGGCCGGCAGCACGCTGGCCGCACCCGGCGTCTGCCACATCGGCAGGTCGTGGTGGAACAGGGTGAGGGCACCGGCATAGAACGCCACGAACAGGCCGAAGCCGGCCACCAGGCCGACCCACGTGTGCAGGGTGGTGAAGGTACGCAGGGTCTGCGAGCTGAATTTCATGCGGTCGTTCTCATTGCACCGCGCCGCTCAGGCGCAGCAGCCACAGCGCGGCGAAGCCGCCGGCGGCACAGGCGGCGGGCACCAGCCAGGCGCGCGCCACCGTGCGGAAACTGAAGGCCCACAGCGCCGCCAGCATCCACAGCGGGACGAAGGCGATCAGGGCCGGCACCACCGCGCTCGGCCACGGCCCCGGCGGCAGCCAGGTCAGCAGGCCGGTGGCAGCGGCGGCAAGGAAGAAGCCAGCGAAGATGCCCGACAGGGCGCGCATCCACATCAGCGCGGCTCCCGTGCGCTGCCATCCATCGCCGGGCGGTGCCAGGCCGCCAGTGCCGGCAGCAGCAGGGCCACCAGCATCCAGGTGCACAGCATCGCCACCAGGCCGGCGGCAACGCCCAGTTCGGCCATCCACAGCCACAGCGAGGCGACCGCCGCGACCATGCCGATCTGCCGGCCCAGGCGGCCGGCACGGCGCAGGCGTGGCCAGCGGCAGTGCGGCGATGCCGCGTAGAACGCCAGGGCGGAAAACATCGCCGACAGCATGGCCAGGCTGCAGAAGCCCAGCGTGGACAGGCCCACGGTGATCATCGTCGGCTCACCACTGGTAACGCAGGCTGGCGGTGACGGTGCGTGGGTAGCCGTAGTAGCACCACGTCGCGCTGTTGCAGGCCGACACGTACTTCTTGTCGGCCGCGTTGGCGGCGTTCACCTGCAGGCGCCACGGGCCACGGTCGTAGTGCACGCTGGCATCGATCAGGGTGAACGACGGGGTGTACCAGTCGTTGTAGATGTCGCCGTAGATGCCACCGTTGTAGCGCACGCCCGCACCGAAGCCGAAGCCGCTCAGCGCGCCGGCGGTGAAGGTGTAGTCGGCGCCGAGCGAGGCGCTTTCCTTCGGCACCAGCGCCACCCGCTTGCCCAGCGAGGCGGCATCGGTGCTGCGGCGGACCTTGGCGTCCAGGCGGGTGTAGCTGCCATACACGCTCAGGCCCTGGCCGATGTTCCAGCGGCCTTCCAGCTCGGCGCCGCGCACGCGGGTCTGGCCCTGCTGGATCGAGAACAGGGTGTGCTGCGGGTCGACGGTGAGCGTGTTGTCCTGTTCGATCTGGTAGGCAGCGGCGGTCAGCAGGAGGCGGCCACCTTCAGGCTGGTACTTCACGCCGGCCTCGAACTGCTCGCCGGTGGTCGGCACGAAGGCGCGGCCTTCGAAATCGGTGCCGATGGTGGTCTGGAACGACTGCGACCAGCTGACGTAGGGGCTGACCCCGTTGTCGAACAGGTAGTTCACGCCGACCCGGCCGGAGAACTGGTCATCGCTCTGGTGGGCGGTGCCGGTGCCGCCGATGCGCTGTTCGGTATCGGTGCCGACCCAGTCCTGGCGGCCGGCCAGGGTCACCAGCCAGCGGTCGATGCGGATCTGGTCCTGCAGGTACAGGCCCAGCGTGCCCTGCGTCTGCACCTGCCGCGAGGTGTAGTCGGGCACCTGCACGGGCGCGCCGTATACCGGGTTGTAGGCATCGATGCTGGGCGCGCCGAACAGGAACGCCGAGGCGTAGTCGTCGCGCGCGCGGCGGTAGTCCAGCCCGGCCAGCACGGTGTGCTCGACGCGGCCGCTGTGGAAGCGGAACGTCAGGTTGTTGTCGATGGCCACGCTCTCGGAGGTGTCCATGCGCGGGTAGTAGTAGCGCACCAGCTCGGTGCTGTCCGGCGCGGCCAGGCCGAACAGGCCCAGGCTGCCGTGGCTGGCATCCACTTCGGCCCAGCTGTAGCGCACGTTCTGGTTGAACACGGTGCCGTCGCCGAAATCGTGGCGGAACTCATAGCCCAGCGACGCGGCTTCCTTGGTGTAGTCGTTCACCCCCGGCTCGCCGCTGAAGAAGTGGCGGGAGATGTAGCGGCCGTTGGCACCGGGCACCACCGTGCCCTGGTAGGGCAGGAAGCCGCCGGTCTCGACCGTGTCGTTCTTCTGGTAGCGGGCCAGCACGGTCAGCGAATTGGCCTCGTCCGGAGTCCAGGTGATGGACGGGGCGAGGTAGTAGCGGTCGTCATGGACCTGGTCGATGACGTTGTCGCTGTTGCGGGCCAGGCCGACCAGGCGGTACAGCACGCTGCCGCTGTCGTTGAGCGCGCCGCCGATGTCGAAGGCGGCCTGCTTCAGGCCGTAGTTGCCGACCTGCAGTTCCACTTCCTGCAGCGGGTTGGCGCTGGGGCGCTTGCTGACGAAATTGACCAGGCCGCCCGGCGGCATCGCGCCGTAGTTGACCGAGGCCGGGCCCTTCAGCACGTCGATGCGCTCCAGGCCATACGGCTCGATGCGCGATTCGCCGGTCCAGGTGCCTTCCACCGTGGCCAGGCCATCGAGGTAGCGGGCGGGCTTGAAGCCGCGCACCAGCAGCCAGTCGCTTCGCGTGTCCTCGCCGTACTGGCCGCCCTGGGCACCGGCGGTGTACCACACCGCTTCCTCCACGCCGTGGATGCCACGGTCGCGCATCTGCCGGTCGGTGATGACCGAGATCGACTGCGGAATCTCGCGCAGCGGGGTGTCGGTCTTGGTCGCGCTGCCGCTTTCGGTGGCGATGGGGGCGGTCACCTGCACGGTGTCCAGCGTGCGCGCTTCATCGGCCTGGGCCAGGGTGGGAAGCGCGCCGGACAGGGCTGCGGCCAGCGCAAGCGCCAGGGTGGACAGCGGGGCACGGAACAGGCCGGTACGAACCGGCAGCGACTGCGTAGACATGGGCGGATCCAGGGCCGGGAAGGGGCGCGCCACACGCAAGTGAGAAACGCCTGCGTATGGTAATCATTGCCATCTGGCCCCGCCAGCGGCCGCCATTCAGCCGCCCCGGCACGGCATTGGCCCGGCTGGCTTGGGCTTTGCCGCGCGCTGGTTTAAGATCGACGCAGAACCCTGACTGGAACAAGGTGGCCCGCGCCCAGCGCCGGCCGAGCGTGCGACATGAGCACTACCACCGCCCACCGCTGACCTGCCCCCGAAGGCCCTGTTCCGCAGGCGCCCTCGCGGCGCTTTTTTATTGCCCGGGCACCGCCCGGAACGCTTTCCAGCCCGCCCGAGCGGGCCCCGCACGAAGCCATTGCGATGATCAATATCACCCTTCCCGACGGCAGCCGCCGCGAATTCGAAAACCCCGTCAGCGTCATGGACGTCGCCCAGTCGATCGGCGCCGGCCTGGCCAAGGCCACCATCGCCGGTTCGGTCGATGGCGTGCTGGTCGATGCCAGCGACGTCATCGACCACGATGCCCGCCTGCGCATCATTACCGCCAAGGACGAGGAGGGCGTGGAAATCATCCGCCACTCCTGCGCCCACCTGGTCGGCCATGCCGTCAAGCAGCTGTACCCCGACGTGAAGATGGTGATCGGTCCGGTCATCGCCGAAGGCTTCTACTACGACATCTATTCCGAGCGCCCGTTCACGCCGGAAGACATGGCCGCCATCGAGAAGCGCATGGGCGAGCTGATCGCCCAGGACTACGACGTCATCAAGAAGGTGACGCCGCGCGCTGAAGTGGTGGAGATCTTCAAGGCCCGTGGCGAGGACTACAAGCTGCGCCTGATCAAGGACATGTCCGACGACATCCAGGCGATGGGCATGTACTACCACCAGGAATACGTGGACATGTGCCGCGGCCCGCACGTGCCGAACACGCGCTTCCTGAAGGCCTTCAAGCTGACCCGCATTTCCGGCGCCTACTGGCGTGGCGATGCGCAGAACGAACAGCTGCAGCGCATCTACGGCACCGCCTGGGCCGACAAGAAGCAGCTCGAGGCGTACATCAAGCGCATCGAAGAAGCTGAAATGCGCGACCACCGCCGCATCGGCAAGCAGCAGGACCTGTTCCACCTGCAGGAAGAGGCCCCGGGCCTGGTGTTCTGGCACCCCAAGGGCTGGGCGCTGTGGCAGGTGGTCGAGCAGTACATGCGCAAGGTCTACCGCAGCAGCGGCTACGGCGAAGTGCGCTGCCCGCAGATCCTGGACGTGAGCCTGTGGAAGAAGTCCGGCCACTGGGACAACTACCAGGACAACATGTTCTTCACCGAATCGGAGAAGCGCACCTACGCGGTCAAGCCGATGAACTGCCCGGGCCATGTCCAGGTGTTCAACCAGGGCCTGCACAGCTACCGCGACCTGCCGATCCGCTACGGTGAGTTCGGTTCCTGCCACCGCAACGAGCCGTCCGGCGCGCTGCACGGCATCCTGCGCGTGCGTGGTTTCACCCAGGACGATGGCCATGTGTTCTGCACCGAGAACCAGATCGAATCGGAAGTGACCGCGTTCCACCAGCAGGCGCTGGCGGTCTACCAGCACTTCGGTTTCGACGAGATCCAGATCAAGATCGCCCTGCGCCCGGAATCGCGCCTGGGTGACGACGCCACCTGGGACAAGGCCGAAGGCGCGCTGCGTTCGGCGCTGACCGCCTGTGGTGTGGAATGGCAGGAGCTGCCGGGCGAGGGTGCCTTCTACGGCCCGAAGATCGAGTACCACCTGAAGGACGCGATCGGCCGTACCTGGCAGCTGGGCACCATGCAGGTCGACTTCATGATGCCGGGCCGCCTGGGCGCCGAGTACGTGGACGAAAACAGCCAGAAGAAGCATCCGGTCATGCTGCACCGGGCCATCGTCGGCTCGATGGAGCGCTTCCTCGGCATCCTGATCGAGCACCACGCTGGCCAGTTCCCGGCCTGGCTGGCGCCGACCCAGGTGGTGGTGGCCAACATCACCGATGCCCAGGCTGAATACGTCTCCAGCGTGACCAAGACCCTTGCGGAGCAAGGCTTCCGCGTCAGCTCGGATTTGCGTAACGAGAAGATCGGCTATAAAATCCGCGAGCATACGTTGCAGCGCGTGCCTTACCTGCTGGTCATCGGTGACCGCGAGAAGGAAAATGGAGCTGTGGCGGTGCGTACGCGTTCTGGCGAAGACCTGGGCAGCATGAGCCTGCAGGCCTTCATCGAGCGGCTCCAGGCCGAGGGCGCGTAAGCAAAGGTCCGGTCCGGGCGCACAGGCACCCGGACCGGTTCGATACCCTTGGGAGAACGTAATATCAGCACCCCTGACAACAAACAGAACCGCAAGAATCAGGAAATCCGTGTGCCGCGCGTCCGCGTGATCGGCAGTGACGGAGAAATGATCGGCGTGTTGTCGCGCGACGAAGCGCTGTCCATGGCCGAAGATGAAGGCCTGGACCTGGTTGAAATCCAGCCGCAGGCCGATCCGCCGGTCTGCAAGATCATGGATTTCGGCAAGTTCAAGTTCGAAGCGCAGAAGAAGGCCAGCGAGGCCAAGAAGAAGACCAAGCAGGTCGAGATCAAGGAAGTGAAGTTCCGTCCGGTCACGGACGAGGGCGACTACCAGATCAAGCTGCGCAAGATGCGCGGTTTCCTTGAGGAAGGCGACAAGATCAAGGTCAACATCCGCTTCCGTGGCCGTGAAATGAGCCACCAGGAACTGGGTCGCGAGATGGCCAACCGGATCGAGACCGATCTGGGCGAGGACATCGTCATCGAATCCCGTCCGCGCCTGGAGGGGCGTCAGATGGTCATGATGATCGCGCCGAAGAAGAAGACCTGAGGCCTGACGGGCCGCCTTCCGGGGCGCCTGGCTGAATGGTTCAGGGTAAAGGGGCGCCACGGGCGTCCCTTTGCTTTTGCGGTAACCCGGTAATTCATGCCGGAAAGGGTCGCAGGGGCTGGTGGCAGGGCGGTTTTGCCTGTATCATGCCCGGCTCGACCCACCCAGGACGGGTCGTACGCCGATCATGGCAGGACGGAAAGAGTGGCCACGGCCACCGCCAGATCAGTCAGAAACCAGGGTCACCCCCATCAAGGACATTGCAATGCCCAAGATCAAGACCAACCGGGCAGCGGCCAAGCGTTTCCGCAAGACCGCCTCGGGCAAGTACAAGTGCGGCCACGCCAACCGTAGCCACATCCTCACGAAGAAAGCGACCAAGCGTAAGCGTAATCTGCGTCAGACGGGCCATGTCCGTGCAGAAGACGCAGGCCGTCTGGACCGCATGCTCCCTTACCTCTGAGGAACTGAAAAATGGCACGAGTTAAGCGTGGCGTACAGGCGCGTCGCCGCCACAAGAAAATCCTTGATCTGGCGAAGGGCTACTACAATGCCCGTCGCAAGGTCTTCCGCGTCGCCAAGCAGGCGGTCATCAAGGCACAGCAGTACGCCTACATCGGCCGTAAGCAGAAGAAGCGCAACTTCCGTTCGCTGTGGATCACCCGTATCAATGCGGCTGCCCGCATCAACGGCCTGAGCTACAGCCGCTTCATGAACGGCCTGCTGAAGGCCGGCATCACCCTGGACCGCAAGGTCCTGGCTGATATCGCCGTGCACGACGCAGCTGGTTTTGCTGCACTGGCCGAAAAGGCCAAGGGCGCACTGGCGGCATAAGTCCTTCCCGATGCCGTTGCCGTTCAACGGGAACGGTGTCAGGTAGAGGCAATGCATGGGGAAGGGCGCAAGTCCTTCCCCATTCTTTTTTGGGTCCCGGCAACGCCGCAGGCGCGCGGTGCGGGGACCGGCGGTGGCGACAGGGGTCGGCCCTTCGCGCATCGCGATGGCAGACCGACTGGAGTTCCGGCCCCCCATGAGCGACATCCAATCCCTCACCACCCAGGCGCTGGCCGATGTGGCCGCCGCACAGAGCCCCGACACGCTGGAACAGCTGCGCGTGGCCCTGCTCGGCAAGAGCGGCAGCATCACCGCCCAGCTCAAGCAGCTCGGCACCCTGCCGGCCGACGAGCGCAAGGCCGCCGGTGAAGCCATCAACCAGGCCCGTGACGCGCTGTCCAGCGCGCTGGGCGAGCGCAAGGCCGTGCTGGAAAGCGCCGCACTGGATGCGCGCCTGGCCGCCGAAGCGATCGACATCACCCTGCCGGGCCGCAACGGCGACCGCGCCGGCCTGCACCCGATCACCCGCACCCTGGAACGCATCACCGGCATCTTCGGCCGGTTGGGCTACGAGCTGTCCGAGGGTCCGGAGATCGAGGACGACTGGCACAACTTCGAAGCGCTGAACTTCCCGCCGCACCACCCGGCGCGTGCCATGCACGACACCTTCTACTTCGGCGACGGCCGCCTGCTGCGCACGCATACCTCCGGTGTGCAGGTGCGCTACATGGGCGAGCACCAGCCGCCGCTGCGCATGATCGCCGCCGGCAAGGTGTACCGCAGCGACAGCGACCAGACCCATTCGCCGATGTTCCACCAGGTCGAAGGCCTGCTGGTGGATGAGCATTCCACCTTCGCCGACCTGAAGGGCACGCTGGCCGAGTTCGTGCGCGCCTTCTTCGAGCGCGATTTCGAAATGCGCTTCCGCCCCAGCTACTTCCCGTTCGTCGAACCCGGCGCGGAAGTGGACATTGCCTGGCAGCAGCCCGACGGCAGCACCCGCTGGCTGGAAGTGCTCGGCTGCGGCATGGTCCACCCGAACGTGCTGCGCAACGTCGGCATCGATCCGGAGCGCTACACCGGCTTCGCCTTCGGGCTGGGCGTGGAGCGCTTCGCGATGCTGCGTTACGGCGTCAACGACCTGCGCGCGTTCTTCGAGAACGACGTGCGGTTCCTGAAGCAGTTCGCGTAACGGACCAGGTAGCGCCGGGCCATGCCCGGCGGACTCAACAACGCAGGCCCAGGCGCATGCGCCGGGCCCACCAGGGTGACACCATGAAATTCTCCGAAAACTGGCTGCGCAGCCACGTCCCGACCTCCGCCACGCGCGATGAACTGAGCGCGGTGCTCACCGCCATCGGCCTGGAAGTGGAAGAAGTGACCGCGCTCGGCAACGGCCTGCAGCACGTGGTCGTGGCACGCATCGTCGAGGCCGTGCGCCATCCCGAAGCCGACCGCCTGCAGGTGTGCAAGGTCGATGCAGGGCAGGGCGAACTGCTGCAGATCGTCTGCGGTGCGCCGAACGCGCGCCCGGGCCTGGTCGCGCCGCTGGCCATGGTCGGCGCGCAGATCGGCGATCTGAAGATCAAGCCGGCCAAGCTGCGCGGCGTCGAATCCAACGGCATGCTGTGCTCGGCCAAGGAGCTGGGCCTGGACACCGATGCCTCGGGCCTGCTGGAACTGCCTGATGATGCGCCGGTTGGCCAGACCCTGGTTGAATACCTCGGCCTGCCCGACGCCAGCATCGAGATCAAGCTGACCCCCAACCGCGCCGACTGCTTCAGCGTGCGCGGCATCGCCTACGACGTGGCCGCCGCCACCCGCAGCGAAGTGCTGGATTTCGCCGCCGATGCCATTGCGGCGGTCGGCAGCCGCGAGCTGTCCATCCAGCTCGACGCCGGCGCCGAAGCGCCGCGCTACCTGGGCCGTGTCATCGAGGGCGTCAACGCCGCCGCGAAGACCCCGCTGTGGATGGCCGAGCGCCTGCGCCGCAGCGGCGTGCGCCCGGTGTCGCTGCTGGTCGACATCACCCAGTACGTGATGCTGGAACTGGGCCAGCCGATGCACGCCTATGACCTGGGCACCCTGCAGGGCAGCATCGCCGTGCGCCGTTCGCGCGCCGGCGAAGCGATCAAGCTGCTGGACGGCCGCGATGCGGTGCTGGACGACAGCTTCCTGGTGGTGACCGACGCCGACCGTGCCGTCGGCCTGGCCGGCCTGATGGGCGGCTTCGATACCCGCGTCACCGACGACACCACCGCCGTGTTCCTGGAGGCTGCGCACTTCGCGCCGGCCGCCATCATGGGCCGTGGCCGCAAGCTGGGCCTGCACACCGATGCCGGCCACCGCTTCGAGCGTGGTGTCGATCCGGCGCTGCCGCGTACCGCCATCGAATACGCCACCCGCCTGGTGCTGGACCTGGCCGGCGGTACCCCGGCGCCGGTCACCGAGGCCGTCAACGAGGCCGATCTGCCGCAGGCGGCAACAATCACCCTGCGTCGTGCCCGCATCACCCGCGTGCTGGGCATCACCATCGAAGACGCCGAGGTCGAACGCATCCTGCGCGCGCTGGGCATGGGCGTGACCGCTGCCGGCGAAGGCTGGCAGGTGACCGCGCCGAGCCGTCGCTTCGATATCGCCATCGAAGAAGACCTGATTGAAGAACTGGCGCGCATCCACGGCTACGAGCAGATCCCGACCACCCTGCCGGGTGGCGCGGCGCGCGTGGCGATGCCGACCGAGACCCAGCTGGATGTGCTCAGCGTGCGCCGCCAGCTGATCGCCCGCGATCTGCAGGAAACCCTGAATTTCGCCTTCGTCGATGATGCGCTGCTGACCCAGTGGCAGCTGCGCGACAACCTGGTGCCGCTGGCCAACCCGCTGTCGGCCGAGCTGGCGGTGATGCGCCCGGCGCTGCTGCCGGGCCTGGTCGCCACCCTGGGGCGCAATGCCGCCCGCCAGCTGGCCCGCGTGCGCCTGTTCGAAGTGGGCCGGGTGTTCGCCCAGCAGGCTGGCGAAGGCCAGCCGGCACCGCTGGAAACCCCGCGCGTGGCGGCCGCCATCTGTGGCGATGCGCAGTCCGTGCAGTGGGGCCTGCCGACCCGCAAGGTCGATTTCCATGACCTGAAGGGCGACCTGGAATCGTTGGCCGCCGCCAGCGGTGCCGTGCTCGAATTCCGCCCCTCCACCCGTGCCTTCGGCCACCCGGCCCGTTCGGCCGAGGTGTACCGCGATGGCGTGGTGATCGGCTGGATCGGCCAGATCCATCCGCGCCTGGCCAAGGCCATGGACATCGAGGCTGACGTCTATGCCTTCGAGGTGGATCTGGAGGCGCTGTCCGCCCGTGCGCTGCCGCGTGCCGGCGAGCTGTCGCGCTTCCCGGCGGTGCGCCGCGACCTGGCGTTCCTGGTGCCTGAACAGGTGGCCTGGAGCGACCTGGCAGCGACCATCCGGCAGGCCGCCGGCCCGCTGCTGCGCGAGCTGAACCTGTTCGACCGTTACGTCGGCCAGGGTGTCGAGCCTGGGTTCAAGAGTCTCGCTATGGGCTTGATTTTGCAGGACAAGTCGCGCACTCTGACGGACCGCGACGTGGAAGCGGTGGTGGCCGAGGCGGTCACTGCGATCGAGCGTGAACACCACGCCCGGATCCGCGGCTGAGCGGGAAGCACTCAGGGGTAGCAGGCAATGGCATTGACCAAGGCGGAGATGGCGGAAAAGCTGTTCGACGAAGTCGGTCTGAACAAGCGGGAAGCCAAGGAATTCGTCGACGCGTTCTTCGATGTGCTGCGTGAAGCGTTGGAACAGGGACGTCAGGTGAAGCTGTCCGGCTTCGGTAATTTCGACCTGCGGCGCAAGAACCAGCGCCCGGGTCGCAACCCAAAGACCGGCGAGGAAATTCCGATTTCCGCCCGTACGGTGGTCACCTTCCGTCCGGGCCAGAAGCTCAAGGAGAGGGTGGAAGCTTATGCTGGATCCGGGCAGTAACCGCGAACTACCGCCGATCCCGGCCAAGCGCTACTTCACCATTGGTGAGGTAAGCGAGCTGTGCGACGTCAAGCCGCACGTGCTGCGCTACTGGGAAACCGAGTTTCCCAGCCTTGAGCCGGCCAAGCGCCGTGGCAACCGCCGCTACTACCAGCGCCACGACGTGCTGATGGTGCGGCAGATCCGCAGCCTGCTGTACGAACAGGGTTACACCATCGGTGGCGCGCGCCTGCGCCTGGATGGTCCGGATGCGCGCGAGGAATCGGCGCTGAGCAACCAGATCATCAAGCAGGTACGCATGGAGCTGGAAGAAGTGCTGCAATTGCTTCGCCGGTGATCCAAAACCCCGCGTAATCCGCTATACTTCACGGCCCGCCGCACTGGCGGGTACATCGCAGCATCAGTCGGGGCGTAGCGCAGCCTGGTAGCGCATCTGCCTGGGGGGCAGAGGGTCGTCGGTTCGAATCCGGCCGTCCCGACCACTGTGATGAAACAGAAAGCCTGCGCAGCGATGCGTGGGCTTTTTTGTTGTTGCGTTGTATGCTTCGCACCACTCGTACTACCGCGGCTGCTGAACCCGGTACTCACGAGAAAACATCATGGAAACTGCAAGAACCCGAGCCTGGCGTCGTGCCAGGGCGCGCCTGCACGGCGGTGACCGCCCTGCACCGGTGCAGGCCTTCAAGCCCGAGAAGAACTGGAAGCTGCTGTACACGCGCGGCGACAAGCTGATCCGCGCGCGCCAGTTGGGGTTTACCTATCCCATCCTCAGCACCACGCAGCTGCTGGAGCAGGGATGATCAACCTTCTGTTTGTCTGCAGCCGCAACCAGCTGCGCAGCCCGACCGCCGAAGCCATGTGGCGACGGCGGCCTGGCTTGGCCGCACGTTCGGCGGGCACCAGCCCGCATGCACGCCATCCCATCAGCCCGGCGGATATCCGCTGGGCCGATGTCATCTTCGTCATGGAGCCCAAGCACCAGCATCGTCTGCAGGCAGCCTTCCCACGGTTGCTGGAACACACGCCGCTGCACTGCCTGGACATCCCCGACGACTACCGTTGCATGGACCCGGCGCTGATGGCACTGCTGGAGTTGCGGGTCGCGGCTTACCTGCCGGTTGCCACCTGATACCGGGCGTTCAGGCCCGCAGCCCATACGCTGCGGTACTTCCCTTATCATCGGCGCACATCCGATTGCATCGGCATTCTCCTCGCACCCGCCACCGGCGGTTGCGGCGGGCGTGCAGGACGATGCGCGGACCACGACGACCACAGGGGGTTGCGTTGATCAGCAGTACCGTCATTCATCGTTCGGCCGACGCAGGCACGGACGGCGTCCGTGTCCTGGACACCACGTTCAAGGAAAAGCGCGTCTTTGTTTCATGGGGCCTGCGTGGCGAGGATCTCAGCCGCGAGGCCGAGCCGGCCGAAACCGTTGCCGCGCGCCAGGCATTGCAGCGCGAGTCGCGGCAGGTTGAAGGGCCTCGCAGCGGCGGGGTGTTCATTGCCAACCAGGCCGCCGCGGCCATCAGCGTGTACCGCCTGCTCAGCGAGGCGCGCAGTGGCGATGCCGTGTTCTTCCTGTGCGATTCGCCGGCGGTGGTCGAGTGGCTGGTGACCGCGCTGGAAATACGCGAAGGCTGAAGCGCGCTTTGTAGAGTCGGGGGGGGGGGGGGGGGGGGGGCCCCCGGCGGCCCCCCGCGCGGG
>NZ_JACVTT010000058.1:0-30254 GCF_016624665.1 Stenotrophomonas sp. S39
CGGTGTGGGTGGGCAGGACCGTTGGCGCCATGGATGGCGCCATCGAGCCCCCATGGATGGGTTTACGGCGTGTCCTGACCATCCACACCGCCCCGCCCAACCAGCAGAAATCCAGAGCTGTTTTTGATCTTGCTTCGGCTTCAGTTTGAAGCGGGTGCAGGGCTGCAAGCCCTGCAGAAAACCCCCACCCTCAATCGTGGCCGGTGTCATCCAGGCTGATGATCCCGCGACGCAACGCCTGCGTCACCGCATGCGTGCGATCACCGACGCCCAGCTTGTCCATCAAGCTCTTCATGTGCGCCTTCACCGTCTGCTCGGAAATCTGCATCCGCTCGCCAATGCGCTTGTTCGACAAGCCGCCGGCGACGTGCCGCAGCACCTCCGTCTCGCGCGGCGACAGCCGGTCCTCCACCACGTGCGCGGCAATGCTCGCTGCCACGGCCGGTGGAATCGCGGCGCGCCGGCCGCCAGCCACCGTGCGGATCGTGTCCACCAGCTCGTGGCGCAGCATGTCCTTGAGCAGGTAGGCGCTGGCACCGGCCTGCAGCGCACGTACCGCGCGCACATCGCCGCGGTAGGTGGTCAGCACGATGATGCGTGCGCGCGGATCCAGCGCACGGATCCGCACGATCGCTTCCACGCCGTCCAGGCGCGGCATCTGCAGGTCCATCAGCACCACGTCCGGCTGCAGTTCCTGGTAGCGCGCGATCGCTTCTTCGCCATCGGCGGCTTCGCCCAGCAGGCGCAGGTCCGGTTGCGCGCCGAGCAGGGCGGCCAGGCCGTCGCGCAGCAGGGGGTGGTCATCGACCACCAGCACGCCGATCAGAGAAGGGGATTCAGTCATCGCGTTTTCTGCTCCAGGGCCAGCGCCAACGCGGCGGCCGGCGGTGATACAGGCGCCGTGCGGGAACCGCCAGCGCCACTTCGGTGCCCAGTCCCGGGCGGGTCCACAGCTGCAGTTCGGCACCCAGGCGCTGTGCGCGTTCGCGCATGCCCTGCAGGCCCCAGTGGCCATGGCCGGCATCGTCGTCGGCGATGCCCACGCCGTCATCGCGCACGTGCAGCAGGAAACAACGGCTGCCGTAGGACAGTTCCACTTCGATGGCGCTGGCCTCGGCATGGCGCAGGGCATTGCGGATCGCTTCGCGGCCGATCAGGAACACCTCTTCCACCGCGTCGGGTTGCAGTGGCGGCGGCGTGCCCTCCACGGTCAGCCTCAGCGGGTTGGTGCCCTGGCCGGCGTATTCGGCGTGCACGTCGGCCAGCGCGGTGGCCAGGTCACGGCCGGCGAACGGACCATCCCGCAGGGCGTTGACCCGTTCGCGCCCTTCGGCGAGGTTGCGCTCGGCTAGCTGCATTGCCGATTCCAGCTGGGTGCGCACGCTGTCCGGCGTCTGCGCCGATTGGCTGATGGCGTGCAGGCGCAGGATCAGCCCCTGGCTGCCTTGCAGCAGGGTGTCGTGCAGGTCGCGCGCGATGCGCTCGCGTTCTCCATGGCGTTCCTGCAGGCGGGCACGGAACAGCGCGGCCAGCTGGCCGCTTCGGATGCGCACGGCCAGTACCAGCGCCGCCAGCACCAGCGCAGCGCACAGCAGCTTGAACCAGACCGTCTGCACGAACGTGGCGGCGATGCTGAAGGTGCGGCTGGCCGGGGCTGTGCTCCAGACGCCGTCTTCGTTGGCCGCCTCCACATCGAAGCGGTACGTGCCCGGGGCCAGGTTGGTGTAATAGGCACGGGTACTGCTGCCGGCGTCCTGCCAGCCCTCGTCCACGCCGGTCAGCCGGTAGCGGTAGCGGTTGCGTTCGGGGCGGGCCAGCGACAGCGCCACATAGTCGATCTGCAGCTGGGTGGTGCCGGCTGGCAGGCGCAGTCCTTCCTGCAGTGGTGCCTGGGTGGCGCCGTACAGCACATCGCCGATGCGGACGCCGGGTGCCAAGGTGTTGCGGTGCGCGGCGTTGGTGTCCAGCCATGCCAAGCCCTGGTTGGTGGCCAGCCACAGCAGGCCGTCGGCGGCCTGGACGGCGGTAGGGATCGGGCCGCTCTGCAGGGCGATGCCAGGCATGCCGTCCACGGCATCGAACAGCCGCGGTGCTACCGGTTGATGGCTGCGCACGGCATCGCGCAGGGCCGTGCGGTCCAGTCGCACAAGCCCGCGGCTGCCATTGAGCCAGAGCCGCCCATGTGCATCGGCCACCATGCCGGTGATGCCTTCCAGCACGCCCGCCATATCCGTGCGCACCTCGCTGAAGGGGGTCTCGCCGATGCGCGCGGCCAGCCCGGCTTCGCCGGCCACCAGCAGCATGTCCTGGTCCTGCAGCAGGGCGGTCACCGGCCCGACGGCGAGGCCCTGGCGCGCATCGAAGGTCGCCACGCCGCTGGCATCCATGCGCCGCAGGCGCCCATCGGCATAGCCCAGCAGCAGGGCACCAGCGCTGCCCATCGCCATCGTCGAACATGCCTGCTCGGGCAGGCGCGCCTGGCGGTACCACTGCGCATGCTGGTAGTGCAGGACGCCACGCTCGCCGACACAGGCCCAGGCTTCCTCGTCGTTGGGGAACAGCACCGCCTGCAGGGATTGACCGGTGTACGGGGCTGGCGACGGAATGCGGGTCGCGTGACCGTTGACGGTGCGGACCAGGTTGATCCAGTCGAACTGCCACAGCGGTGTCGGCGCCTGGCGCGCGGCCTCCTGCAGCTGCGCGGCGCGCTCGCCCAGCAGTGAGCGGCGCAGGTCGTAGGGTTTCAGATCCTCGCCATAGCCGTACACGCGCCCGTCGCTGGCACGTACCAGCGAGCGGTAGGGATCGGTGGGGCCGGCCGCCAGGGCCTGCACGCTGCGCGCGCGGAAGCGGTTGAGGCCGAGGTTGGTGCCGACCCAGAGATTGCCCTCGCGGTCGAGGAGGACCGGCACCGCCGACGTCGCGGTCAGGCCCTGCGGCGTATCGAAGCGCTCCATGTGCGTGGCCTGGTCACCTTCGAAAGTGACCCTTGCTACGCCGCCGTGCGGGCTCATGGTGGCCCACAGCGCGCCATCGGCAGTGAACTGCAGGCGCGCTGCGACCAGCTCGGGCAGGCGCCGCGCCTCGCGCTCGGCGGCAGGCAGCAGGCCCTGCGCGTTGGCCAGTGGCGAGGTGCCCCGGTTGCGGTCGGCCAGCCAGATCTCGCCGCGCGGGCTTTCGGCCAGCGAGGCCATCTGCGAGACGGCGATCCCGGTGTCCTCGAACGTGCTGGCACCGGCTGGCCGTCGCCAGACCTTCAGGTCGGCCAGCACCCAGAATGTGCCGTGGCGGTCATGCAGCAGCCACTGCACGCGGCGCTCGGGAACGCCGCTGCCAAGGGGTAATGCACGCCAGTGCACGCCATCGAACCAGCGCAGGCCACCGTTGATGGCCGCCCACAGGTGGCCATCGCGGTCACGGCTGAAGTGCGGCACCACGCCCGTTGGCACGCCCTGGCCACGGCCGAAGCTGTGCAGGTGCGCCGCGGAGAGCTGGCTGATGCCGGCCTGGAAGTAGCCGATCCACAGGCTGTCGTCGGCATCCAGGGCCAGGCTGACCATGTTGGTGGACGGGAACGCGGAACCGGCCGGTGCCGGCTGTCGTTCGAAGCGACGGCCGTCGAAGCGGTACAACCCTGAACCGGTCGCAAGCCACAGCATGCCCTGGTGGTCCTGTGCGATGTCCCAGATATCGCCGGGCGCCCCTTGGCCCACCCGCCATGCCGTGTGCTGGTAGCCGGGCATGCCGTTGGCCACGGCCGGGCGCTGCTCGGCGAAGGCGGGCAGGGCGATCAGCAGCAGGCACGTCAGCAGCGCCGGCAGGCGACGCAGGAAGGGGAAGGGGCGGCCACGCATGGGCAGCATTCTGGCAGGTGCGGGTCAGGCTAGGGTGACCCGAACGGGGTAGGCGCGATGGCCGCCGGATCAGCTATCACGCCGGCAATGGAGTGATGGAGGCTGAGGATGCAGCGGCTGTTCGTGATGTTCCCCGATCGCGGGCCCGGGCTGGGCCTGCTCTGGCTGCGGCTGTGCCTGGCCGGTGCGTTGTGCGCGCCAGGCCTGCATGACGGCGGTCTGGTGGTGCTGTGCGCGCTCGGCGTGGCACTGCTGGTACTGGGCTGGCTGACCCCGCTGTCGGCCGGGCTGGCCTGTGCCGGGCTGTGGCTGCAGGGCGCGGCATTGCCGCTGCTGGCGCTGCCGCTGGCCTTGCTGCTGCTGGGGCCGGGCGCCTATTCGCTGGATGCGCGGCAGTTCGGCCGGCGCCGGCTGGGCCGGCGGCCTCCCCCGAATGGGTGAGTGGCAGCCACGACCGACGGGGGTACGGCGCCAGCGCCGTCCACCGCACCATGGGACACCCCGTCGCGGTGCTCTGTCATGGCCGAAGCTACACCGCCCGTCGTCCTTGCCGCCGCGCTGGCGCCGCACCAGGCTGCCGCCCTGCAGCGCGCACTGCATTACATCGATGCGCACCTGTCGCAGCCGCTGCGGGTGACCGAGCTGGCCGAAGTTGCGTGCGTGAGCCGTTTCCACCTGGTGCGGCTGTTCCGCACCGGCACTGGTGCGAGCCCGCTGCGCTATCTGCGCCGCCGCCGCATCGAACGCGCGCGGCAGCTGCTGCCGGTCGCGGACCAGCCGATGTCCCGCCTGGCCCAGCACCTGGGCTTCTTCGACCAGAGCCATTTCGTCCGCAGCTTCCGTGCCGAGACCGGGTGCAGCCCCGGCCAGTACCTCGCCGGTGACGCCGCGCTGCACCTGCCCGCTGTCCATCCCTCTTCTGTTGCCCCGCCCACTACTGGAACCCACCCATGACCACCGCTACCGCCACGCCTGCCAAGGGCCTGCTTTCCCCGACCGACCACGCCCTGGTGCTGATCGACTTCCAGTCGCAGATGGCGTTCGCCACCCACACCATCGATATCTCCGCGCTGCGCAACAACGTGTCGCTGATCAGCAAGGGGGCCAAGGGCTTCAACGTGCCGGTGGTGCTGACCACGGTTGCCGAGCAGTCGTTCTCCGGCCCGATGTTCCCGGAACTGCCGCAGATCTTCCCCGGCCAGGCCGTGTTCGACCGCACCTCGATGAATACCTGGGAAGACCAGCCGGTGATCGATGAGATCAACCGCATCGGCAAGCAGCGCCTGGTGCTGGCGGGCCTGTGGACCAGCGTGTGCATCGTCGGCCCGACCCTGTCGGCGCTGGAGCAGGGCTTCGAGGTCTACGTGATCACCGATGCCTGCGGTGATGTCAGTGACGAAGCACATGAGCGTGCCATCACCCGCATGGTGCAGGCCGGCGCGCGCCCGATCACCAGCGTGCAGTACCTGCTGGAACTGCAGCGCGACTGGGCACGCGGCGAGACCTATGGCCTGACCACCGGCATCGCCCGCGACCACGCCGGTGGCTACGGCATCGGCATCCAGTACGCCAAGACCATGTTCGGCGCGCAGGAAGGCGGCCACTGAACATGGACGGCGGGCACGGCCTGGACCTTGCCCTGCTGATCCTGCGCGTGGCAGCGGGAGGTTTCCTGCTGCCACATGCGCTGGGCAAATTGTTCGGCTGGTTCGGTGGCCCTGGCCTGGCCGGGTTTGCCGGCGAGCTGCGTGGCTTTGGCCTGCCAGCGGTGGCCCCGCTGCCGCTGTTGCTGGCCTTGCTGCAGGTCGCGTCCGGGCTGGCTGTGCTGCTGGGCTGGCAGACCCGTGGCGCGGCGCTGCTCGCGGCCGCGTTCATTGCCTTCACCGCGCTGCTGGCCCTGCCCAAGGGCTGGTTCTGGATGCGCGGCGGCACCGAATACCCGTTGATGTGGACGCTGGCACTGCTGGCGATCGCCTTGGCCGGTCCGGGCGCCTGGGCGCTCGATGGCCTGGCACGTGCTGGAGACATTGCATGAGTTCTTCCCCCCTCGACCCTGGCCGACGCAACGTCGTGCTGGCCAGCGGCGCCGCGATGGCGCTGGGGCTGGCCGGCGGTGCCGCTGCGGCCATCGATTCCATACCGAAGGAGCGTCGCATGAGCACGCTGGTCATCAGAAACGCCCGCATCACCACCCTCGACCCGCAGCAGCCGCATGCGCAGGCGCTGGCCGTGCAGAACGCCCGCATTGCCGCTGTCGGCAGCGACGAGCAGATCATGCGCGAGTGGGGCAACGAGGCCACCATCCTCGACGCGCAGGGCCGCCGCATTGTGCCGGGTCTCAATGACAGCCACACCCACCTGATCCGCGGTGGCCTGAACTACAACCTGGAGCTGCGCTGGGACGGCCTGCGCTCGCTGGCCGATGCCATGGCCATGCTGAAGGCCCAGGTCGACCGCACCCCGGCGCCGCAATGGGTGCGCGTGGTCGGTGGTTTCACTGCCGCGCAGTTCACCGAGAAGCGCCTGCCGACGCTGCAGGAGCTCAACGACATCGCACCGGATACGCCGGTGTTCCTGCTGCACCTGTACGACCGCGCGCTGCTCAACCGCGCGGCGCTGCGTGCCTGTGGCTACACCAAGGAAACACCGGACCCGCCGGGTGGCCAGATCGTGCGCGACTCGCTGGGCAACCCGACCGGCCTGCTGCTGGCCAAGCCCAACGCGCTCATCCTGTACGCGACGCTGGCCAAGGGCCCACGCCTGCCGATCGAGTACCAGTCCAATTCCACCCGCCACTTCATGCGCGAGTTGAACCGGCTGGGCATCACCTCGGTGATCGATGCTGGCGGCGGCTTCCAGAATTACCCCGAGGACTACCAGGTCATCGAACAGCTGCACCGCGATGACCAGCTGACCGTGCGCATCGCCTACAACCTGTTCACCCAGAACAAGGGCAACGAGGTCAACGATTTCCGCGGATGGAGCGAAATCCTGCAGCCGCGCCAGGGCGATGATCTGCTGCGCCACAACGGCGCAGGCGAAATGCTGGTGTTCTCAGCGGCCGACTTCGAGCTGTTCAGCGAACCACGCCCGGAACTGCCGCCGGAGCTGGAGCCGGAACTGCACGATGTGGTCAGGCTGCTGGTCGAGAAGCGCTGGCCGTTCCGCATCCACGCGACCTATGACGAGAGCATCACCCGCATCCTGGATGTGTACGAGCAGGTGAACCGCGAGGTGCCGTTCGATGGCCTGCACTGGTTCATCGACCACGCCGAGACCATCACCCCGCGCAACATCGAGCGCATCCGTGCGCTGGGCGGCGGCATCGCCGTGCAGCACCGCATGGCCTACCAGGGCGAGGCGTTCGTCGAGCGCTACGGCGTGCAGGCCGCGCGGCACACGCCGCCGGTCAAGCGCATGCTGGCCGAAGGCGTGCCGGTCGGTGCCGGTACCGATGCCACCCGCGTGGCCAGCTACAACCCCTGGGTAGCGCTGTCCTGGCTGGTGACCGGACGTACCGTCGGTGGCCTGGCGCTGTATGGCGACGAGAACCTGCTGGAGCGCGAACAGGCCCTGCGCCTGTGGACGCAGGGCAGTGCCTGGTTCTCCGGCGACGAAGCCGTGAAGGGCACGCTGAAGCAAGGCCAGCTGGCCGACTTCATCCTGCTGTCGGCCGATTTCTTCCGTGTCGATGACGCGCAGATCGCCGACATCACCAGCCTGCTGACCGTGGTCGGTGGCCGCATCGTGCATGCCGATGGTGACTACGCTGGCCTGGCCCCGCAGCTGCCGCCGGCGATGCCGGACTGGTCGCCGGTCAACAGGTTCGGTGGCTACCACGTCGGCGGCACCACCACCGGCCTGGCTGCCGCCCACCGTCATCACCACGGCGTGGCCTGCAGCACCCACGGCGCCCACGGCCATGCCGCGCAGCACGCCGCCCCCACCGATGACCTGACCGCGTTCTGGGGTGCGATGGGATGCTCATGTTTCGCGTTCTGAACCACGCCGGTGCCGCGGGCACGGTGGACGCACCGATCGTTGGAGCAAGGCCATGGTGAACGCAAGCACGCCGCAGGCACCCGCACAGACTGCCGGTGCCTGGTCCCCGCTGAAGATCCGCATGTTCCGCGCACTGTGGCTGGCCATCCTGGCCAGCAACATCGGCACGTGGGTCAATGATGTTGCCGCCGCCTGGGTGATGGCCGAACGCACCGGTTCGCCGCTGATGGTGGCCCTGGTGCAGTCGGCCACCACGGTGCCCATCGTGCTGCTGGCGCTGGTCGCCGGCACGCTGGCCGACATCGTCGACCGCCGCAGGTACCTGTTGTTCACCCAGGGCTGGATGCTGCTGGTGGCGGCGGTGATGGCAGCGCTGACCGCCAGCGGCCACCTGAGCCCGAACCTGCTGGTGGTGCTGACCTTCTGCATGGGCTGTGGCGCGGCGATGGCGATGCCCGCACAGGCCGCCATCGTCTCCGAGCTGGTGCCGCAACCGATGCTGGCCTCGGCGGTGGCGCTGAACTCGATCGGCATCAACATCGCGCGGTCGATCGGACCGGCCATCGGCGGCGTCATCGTGGCGCAGCTGGGCGCGGTCTGGGCATTCGGCTTCAATGCCATCACGTTCGCGGCGATGTTGTTCGTGGTGTGGGGCTGGAAGCGCGATCCGAAGGCTTCGAGCCTGCCGCCTGAAGGGTTCGGCGCGGGCCTGAAGGCCGGCCTGCGCTATGCCAGCCGTGCCGGGCGCCTGCAGGCAGTGCTGATCAAATCGGTTGGCTTCTTCTTCTTTGCTGCAGCGATGAACGCGATGCTGCCGGTGGTGGTCCGTGGCCAGATGCACGGCGGGGCAGGGCAGTACGGCATCCTCCTGGGCTGCATCGGCATTGGTGCAGTGGGCGGCGCGCTGCTGCTGCCCAAGCTGCGTGCGAAGCTCGACCGCGACCTGCTGGTGCTGTTGGCGACGCTGGCGCTGGCGGCAAGCCTGGTCGGCCTGGCGTTGACCCGCAGCTGGTACGTGCTGCCGCTGGTGATGCTGGTCAATGGCTTTGCCTGGATCACCGTGCTGTCCTCGCTGCAGATTGCTGCGCAGACTGCGGTGCCGGCATGGGTGCGCGCGCGTGCATTGGCCCTTTACATCATGGTGTTCTCGGCTGGCATGGCCGCCGGTGGCCTGAGCTGGGGCGCGCTGGCGCAGCGCACCTCGCCGGGGCTTGCGCTGCTGGTGGCTGCTGCGGGTGCAGTGATCGGTGGCCTGCTGGTCTGGCGCGTGCGCATTGCCGGTACCGAGGAACTGAACCTGCGCCCGGCCGGGCACTGGCCCGCACCCGAGCTGTCGGTGCCGGTGTCGCACGACCGTGGACCGGTGCTGGTGACGGTGGAATACCGCATCGATGCCGCTGACCGCGCTGCCTTCCAGGCACAGATGCGCGCGCTGGGTACGATCCGCCGCCGCGATGGTGCAGTGGTCTGGGGCGTGGTGGAGGATGTGGCGACGCCGGGCATCCACCTGGAGTATTTCGTGACTGCCTCGTGGCTGGAGCACCTGCGCCAGCACGAACGCATCACCGCCGATGACAAGGCGATCCAGGAAGTGCTGCGCGACCTGCATCGCGGCGAACGTGCGCCGGTGGTGCGGCACTTCGTGGGTGGGCATGACCCGCTGCCGGCAGCCGGCGTTCCGCACCACCACAGCGACATCTGAAGGGTAGCGCCGGGCCGTGCCCGGCGGATTCGGTGTTCGGCCGCCGGGCATGGCCCGGCGCTACCATGCATCAGCGGCGGCGCCATTGCAGCGCCGCCGCCACGCGTCACTTGCGTGCGAACGCCAGCAGGTCGGCGTTGAACTGGTCGGCGTGGGTGATGGTCAGGCCGTGCGGGGCGCCGGCGTAGACCTTCAGTTCGGCATCCTTGATGATCTGCGAGGACAGCTTGGCCGAGGCATCGAACGGCACGATCTGGTCGTCATCACCATGCACGACCAGGGCCGGCACGTCGATCTTCTTCAGGTCTTCGGTGTAATCCACTTCCGAGAATTCGTGCACGCAGTCGTACTGGCCCTTGACGCCGCCCAGCATGCCCTGCAGCCAGAACGAATCACGCATGCCCTGGGTGACGCTGTTGCCATCGCGGTTGGCGCCGAAGAACGGCGTGGTCAGGTCCTTGAAGAACTGCGAACGGTCACCGCCGGTGCCCTGGCGGATGCCGTCGAAGACGTCCAGCGGGGTGCCGGCCGGGTTGGCATCGGTCTTCAGCATCAGCGGCGGCACGGCGCCGACCAGCACCACCTTGGCCACGCGCTTGCTGCCGTGGCGGCCGATGTAGTGCGCCACTTCGCCACCGCCGGTGGAGTGGCCGACCAGGATCGCGTCCTTCAGGTCGAGGGCTTCGATCACCGCCGCCAGGTCATCGGCGTAGGTGTCCATGTTGTTGCCGTCCCAGGTCTGGCTGGAGCGGCCGTGGCTGCGGCGGTCATGGGCGATGACGCGGTAGCCGTTCTGGCCCATGAACAGCATCTGCGGGTCCCACGCGTCGGACGACAGCGGCCAGCCATGCGCGAACACGATCGGCTGGCCGGTGCCCCAGTCCTTGTAGAAGATGCGGGCGCCGTCTTTGACGGTTACGAAGTTGCTCATTGCAGGTTCCTTTGGCGGTAGGGGAAAGACACCGGCGGTCGCGCTGCCGGCGTACCGGCAGTACAGCGCAGGTTCCATCCCGTGGCTTGCACGCCTGTGTCCGATGGAGGGCAGGCGGTCACCGGCCGCGATGACGCGCTTCGCTCTGGCGGAACCGGGGCGATGCTGGCCACGATGTCCGCCAGGCCAGGCCAGGGAGGAGGCGGCATGCAGAGGACACTGTGGAGAATGATCGTGGGGTGGCTGCTGGCCGGTGCGGTGCAGGCCCAGACCCATGTCTACAAATGCGTGGACGGGCCGCACCCGGTCTATCAGCAGACGCCCTGCCAGGGGCGCGCGGAATGGCGCTGGGACGTGCCGGTGGAGGCGGCGCAGCCGCGTGGCAGTGGTGAGGTGGCACCGTCGCGTGTGGCACGGCCGACCCGGTCTGGCCGTGCGCCCGGCAGAACCACGCGTGGCCGCAGTGGCCGCAGCGAGGGTGCGCTGATCACGCTGGAACGCGATCCCGCCGGCTGTCAGCAGGCGCGTCGCGAGCAGGCACGGAAGATGACGCGGGCCCGTCGGCTGGATTACCAGCAGCGGCGGCAGCTGGATGACGCGCTGCGCCTGGCCTGCCAGCAGCCCTGAAACAACAACGGCACCCGAAGGTGCCGTTGCGGGCGTGCGGTGCCGGTGACTCAGTTGCCGTCGCTGGCGGCCGCCGGTGCGCCCGAAGCGCCGGCCTTCGGCAGGCTCAGTTCCGGGTTGCCCTGTTCGGCCTGCAGGATCTGGATACGGCGCTGCAGGGCATCCAGCTGGTTGTTGGTGCTCTGCACGTCCGTGCTCAGGCTGACCGCCTGCTGCTGGGCCTGCTGCAGGGAGGCGCTGACCTGGGCCGACTGCGCCTGCTGCTGCTCCATTTCCAGCTGCAGGGTGCGCAGACGCTCTTCGTTGTAGGACACCAGGCGCTCGGTGTAGCGCTTGCCTGCTTCGAGGCGGGTGGTGTCGATGTAGACCTGGGCCAGCTGCTCGGTCTGCTGAACGAAGGTGCGGTAGACGCGTTCGGCGTTGTCGACCGCATCGGTCTTGATGACGCGCCAGAAGTTCTTTTCCTGGAACAGCGCCACGTAGTAGGTCAGGGTGCTGGCATTGAACAGCAGGCTGGCGCCGTAGTTGCCGTTGTAGGTGGTGCGCAGCTCGGTGAGCTGGTTCGCATCCATCAACTGCTTGAGTTCGTCAACCGTATTGCGCACCACCGGCCCGCTGCGGACCGGTTCGGCCGCCGCTTCGCGATCGCCGCGTGCTGCCAGTGCCGGCGGTGCCACCACGATCATGGCCATGGCCAGCAGTGCCGCGCCGCGCGGATACCGGGCGAAGACGGTGCCCCCTGAAGTTTCTCGCATGTCTAGACCATCCACGAACGAAGTGTGGTTGAAATGAATGTGGTTCCCCGCCGCGAGTCTAGCATGGGTGCAGCAGCCGCCAACCGCACCGGACAGGGGTCAATACACCAGCTGGGCGGCATTGCAATGGATCGACTGCATGCTGACGTCGGTACGGCCCAGTTCCAGGCCCAGCAGGTCGGCCAGGACCTGGGTCAGCAGGGCGCCGACGCTGTTGAGCACGGGCTTGAGCGCGGACAGGATCGGCGTAAGCACGGTGCACAGCAGGCCCGAGCAGCTGACCGCGTTGCCGGGCCCGGTGACCCCATCGCCGCCGGTGGGGTCGATGAAACCGCCGGGCTTGGTCTGGATGTAGGAGGCCAGGTTGTCGCGCACGCAGTTGTTGTAGCTGACCAGGTTGGTGATGAGGCTGTCGCAGCGGTTGATCAGCAGGCCGCCCAGCAGCGCGCCGAGGGCACCATCGAGCAGGCCCAGGCCCTGGCCGGTGACCGCCGTGCGGTAGCCGGTCCACACCGATCCGTCTTCCCAGCACGTGGTGAGGCCCAGCACGCAGAGCCGGGGCACGCCTTTGGTGACGGTCCAGTCGCCCAGGGGGGCGAGGTTCTGCGCCGGACTGCCATCGCGCAGCAGTGGGATGACGTTGTCGACGTTGTAGCGGCTGTTTGGAGCATGCGCAGCCGCCAAGTAGCGTTCGGCCAGGGCGGTGGCAGCCTGCTTGGGGTCGCTCTTCGGGCCGCTGAGCATGCCGGACAGCACGCGCAGCAGCTCATTGACCAGGCTGGACACCGTATCGCCCACTGCCAGCGGATTGATGCGCGTGGAAGCGGTCTGGCCCGCGGCCAGGGTCAGGTTCTGGCTGTCGGTCAACGCTGGCAGGGTGATCCTGTTGTTGATGAGTGGCTGGCCGAGCAGGGTCAGCAGCTGCGCGTTCTGCAGCGTGGCGTCGCACACGTTGTTCTTCGAGAAGACATCGGCCGCGTTGACGTTGCCGACGCAGGCCCGCAGCACCGACGAGTCCACCTTGACCGTGGCGGTGGGCGGCGTGGCGCCGCACTGGATCGACGACAGCGTGCCCATCGCATTGGTCACGTCCACGTGCAGCGGCAGGTGCAGGCGCGTGCCCAGCAGCGACAGCAGCGCGCCGACCGCAGGCACGCGGTTGCTGTCGACGTCCACCATCAGCCGCACCTGGGCGTTGTACGCACGCGCGCCGACGCCACCGATGGCGATCGACGGTGGCTCGATCACGCCGGCCTTGACGTCGATGCCGAGCAGGTTGAGCCCGCGCACCTGCACGCCATTGTTGTCGTTGGCGATGGAAATGCCGGTGTTGAGCAGATCCAGCACGTTGATCTTCGATTCCAGCGCACTGCCGATGCTGCCATCCGGCGCGATCACCTCGGCGAACAGGCCGCCGCCGCCGTTCTGGCTGCCCAGGGTGATGTTGGCCTGGTTGATGTCCAGCCCGGTCGACACCAGGCTGCCAAGCGCACGCAGCTGCGCGGCCACGGCACTGTCGCGGCCAAGCACGACGGCGGTGGCATCGACCAGCTGCGCCAGCGAGATCTTGTTGACCGACAACAGGCGGTTGAAGTCGGCCACGCTCAGGTTGGCCTCCACCGGGATGCCCAGTGCCTTCAGCAGGCCCGACGGCGTGACGCTCACTTGCGCCAGGCCGTCGTAGGACAGCACGGTGGCGTTGCTCACATCCAGGCCGACCAGGCGCAGGGTGGCCATCAACGGCGAGTTGCCGTTGGTGCGCAGCAGCTGCGATCCGACGCTGAACACCGCAGACGGTGCCGTGCGCTTGGCCACGGCCTGGGCGCTGACCGTGGGCAGCTGTGCGTGGGCGCCGAAGAACGGCAGCACGCTGCGTTGCGCCACCACCTTCACCGCATTGCGCGGATTCTCCACGCTGACGGTACCGATGAAGTGATCGGCAGTGGCATGGTTGGCATTCCAGTTGCCGCAGCGCACGTCCAGTTGGCCGCCAAACCGGTTCTCCTGCAGCGCGTTCTGCCGCGCGGCGGCATTGTCGCTGTTGCCGGAGGTGCACAGGTCCAGGCGCTGCGCGCCTGCCAGCGCGGCCAGGTCGGCCACCTTCTGCGCGTCCCGCTTGGCCCAGAGCAGGTAGCCCACTTCGACCAGGCCGAGCATCGTCACCAGCCCGGCCATCACCAGCATCATGGTGACCGACATGCCACCGCGCTGGTGGAAGGTGAGGGTGCGTGGCGGACGGCGCATGGTCGAGTCCTCAGCGGCTGGAGCCGGACGTGCCCGAGCCGCGCGTCACGTCGGTTTCGAAGAAGTCCGGGATTTCGTGTTCGAAGCTCTTGAGGTAGCGCGCATAGCTGGCCGTGGCCTGGTCGCCGAGCATCGGCAGGCGGGCGCCCGCCTGGGTGCCGGACGCCTGCAGCTGGAACAGGTGGCGCACGGTGGCGCCGTTGCCGGACAGAGCCAGCGCGGCGGTGCTGCTGGTGGCGACCGGCGCGGCCTGCATGCTGGCGGTACTGGCTGCTGACGCAACCGCGGGCGCCGTCAGGTCGACGGTGGGCAGGGGCTCAGCTGTTGCTGGCGTGTGCACGGGCACCGGCGGCGCTGGCGCAGCCACGGCGGGCAGCGGGCCGCCCATCATCTGCCCGGTAAGCGGCGGCTGCGGCGACTGCGCGTTGCTTGCCGACGCCCAGAGCAGGCAGCTGGCGGCCAGGGCCATGCGGGGGCGGGACAGGAAATGAGAGGCGGTCATGGCGTGTTCCCGGTGGGGTGGTCGGCGCTGCCGAAGCGTTCAAGCATGGAAGGGGCGAGGCGTGGGACAAGCCGGTCATCGCGTTCGCTGCGCGTGGCTTCGGCGGCGATCCGGCCCGGCACGGCAACGCGGGTGGGCATGCTGCTGCGCGCGGCTGCGACGGGCGCGGTGGCCTGCGTGCTGCGCGCGGCGTCGCGTTGCTGCCAGCGCGTGCGTATCTGCTGCGCCTGTTCACTGATGTTGCGCTGTACGTCCGGGCTGAGCTGTGCCTGCGCCGCAAGGCGCTCGGCGGTGGCGGCATCACCGCGCAGCACGGCCCACAGCGCCAGGTTGGCGGTGGCCTTGGCATTGCCCGGCTGCAGCTCCAGTGCCTTGGCCAGTGGTTCGCGCGCCTGGTCCAGCTGGCCGGCACGCAGGCGTGCGTAGCCCAGGTCACCGAGGTAGTCGGTGTTCAATGGCTGCAGGCGGGTGGCCCGTGCCAAGGCTTGTTCGCTGGCGGCATCATCGTTGCGGCGCGCGGCGATCAGCCCCAGGCCGTGCGCGGCCGCGGCCGCCTGTGGGCCGGAATCCAGGCTGCGGTAGATGTCGGCAGCGGCGTCGGCCTGGCCCGTTTCGCGCAGGGCATCGGCCTGCAGCAGGCGCAGCGCGGGCGCATCGCCGAAGCGCTGGCGATAGGCATCCACGTGGGCCAGCGAGGCGAACCATGCACCCTGCTGCTGCATGCGTGCGATCAGTTCCAGGTAGGTGTTGCGGCTGTCCTGCGGCGCCGGCGTGGGTTCGGCCAGGCTCGGCGCCTGCCGGTAGGCCGGCGTGGTCGAGGCGCAACCGGCCAGCGCGGCCAGGGCACACAGCAGGTAGGCAGGGCGAAGTGCGGGCATGGTGTTCATCCCATCTTGGTCAAGGTATTGGCCAGCGCCACCAGCGCAGGGCCGGCCAGCACCAGCATCAGCGCCGGCAGCAGGGTCAGCATCATCACCACGGTCATCTTCACCGAGAGCTTTCCGACCTTTTCCTTCAGCGTGTTGCGGCGCTGCTCGCGCAGGCGGACGCTGAACTGGCGCAGCGGTTCCTGCACGGCACCGCCATGTGCGTGCACCTGCAGGATCAGCTGCACGAGGCTGGACAGGTCATCGTCGCCATAGACGTCGCTGAGGCGGCGCAGCGACTGTGCGCGCGTGCGGCCCAGCGAATAGGCGGTGTTGGCTTCATGGATCTCGCCGCCCAGCACCGGGAGTGCATCGCGCAGCTTCTCGCCCAGCGTCTGCAGGCTCTGGTCCATGCTGAAGCCCACCCCCTGCAGCAGGCGCAGCAGGTCGATCAGCAGCGGCAGTTCGTTGGATACCGCGCGGCGCCGGCGCGCCACCCAGCTGGACAGTGCGAACTTGGGCAGCAGCAGGCCCGCAGCCAGTGCACCGATGACCACCATGAAGCGAGACGCCCCGGTGGCATCACTCAGTGCCAGTGCAGCCACCAGTACCAGCACGGCCAGCAGCAGCCGCAGCGCGAGATAGATGGCGGTGCCGCGACGCGTGTTCCAGCCGGCCAGATCCAGCAGCAGCCGGTCTTCGCTGGCCAGCAGGGCGGCCTCCAGCCGGCCTCCGGTGAACAGTAGGCCGAGCTGCTGCAGCCAGCCCAGGGAGTCGCGTGCCGGCGCGGTGTCTGGCGGCGCAGCGTCACGCGGGCGCAGGGCGGTCTGCAGGGTGGCACTGGTGCGTGCTTCACGGCTGCCGCGCACCCAGCCGCCCAGGCCGAGCAGGGCCACGCCCGCGGCCAGCACCAGCAGGGCCAGCATCCACCAGGTCGCGGCGCTCATTGCAGGTCTCCCGGGAACAGGCGTGCGTTCATAGCGAGCGCGCCAGGCGATACAGCAGGAAGCCGCCGACCAGTTCCAGGCCGAGGGCGATCAACAGCACCTTGTGGCCCAGCGGGTCGTGCAGCACGGGCTGGAAGAAGTCGGGGCTGCTGATGGCCATCAGCACCGCGCTGATGGGTGGCAGCAGGCCCAGCACCCAGGCCGACATGCGGGTTTCCGAGGTGGTGGCGGCCAGTTCCTGCTGTGCCTGTTCCAGGTCACGCATGAAGTCGCCCATGCGCTGCAGGATCTGGTCGGAGCGGCCACCAATGCGCACGCTGACGCCGATCACCACGGCGAGCACCTTCAGCACATCCATCTGGTAGGGCTGGGCGGCCATGCCCAGCGCCCGGTCCAGGTCCATGCCGCTGCGCGCATAGCGCACGGTGGTGTCGAGCATGTCGCGCAACGGCGCGGTGGTCTGTACCGATGCGGTCTGGAACGCCATCTGCAGGCTGTTGCCCAGCGCGGTCAGCCGCACCAGGTTGTCGAGGAAATCGGGCAGCTGGTGCAGCAGGCGCGCCCGCAGCCGCGTGGTACGGCGGACGATCCACAGTGCGCAGGCAAGCAGGTACAGGCCCAGGGTGAGTGGGAACATCCACAGCGTGCCCAGGCGCAGTACAGCCACGGCGGACAGCGCGATGCCGGGCACGACCAGCAGCAGCGGCAGCTTCCAGCCCGGGCTGAGCCCGGCGCGCTGCAGGAAGGCATCCCAGGGCAGGCTGCGCTTGGCGGCTGCCGGTGCCCCCCGGCTCGGGTCGCTGGCCACAGGGGGCGCGTTGCCGCCGCGGCCCAACTGCTGCTCGGCATGCTGCAGGGAGGCCTGGCGCTGTTCGCGGCCGTGCGCGGCGCCCCACAGCCACACGGCGGCGGCCAGCAGCACGGCGACGATGCTCAGCAGCAGGAGTGCGCCGATGCCCATGCTCAGAAGTGTCCGTACAGCGATTCGCGCAGCAGCTGGCGGAAAGGCTCCAGCTTGCGCGAATGCGGCTGGAAGCCGAGGCCGATCCAGCGGTTGACCTCGGCCCCGCTCGCGTCCACCTGCACCTCGTGGCGGAACATTTCCTGGGTGGTGATCAGGTTGTCGCTGACGCCGGTGATTTCGGTGATCGATACCAGCACGCGGCGGCCACTGCCCAGTCGTGCGATCTGCACGATGAAGTCGATCGCGCTGGCGATCTGCCGGCGCAGGCTGTCCTCGCTGCCCTGGAAGCCGGCAAAACCGGCCAGCATCTCGATGCGGTAGAGGCAGTCACGCGGCGAGTTGGCGTGGATGGTGGCCATCGAGCCGTCGTGGCCGGTGTTCATGGCCTGCAGCATCTCCAGCACTTCCGCGCCACGTACTTCGCCCACCACGATGCGGTCCGGGCGCATGCGCAGGCTGTTGCGGACCAGGTCGCGGATGCCGACGGCACCGTGTCCGTCGGCGCCCCCCACGCGGCTTTCCAGGCGCACCACGTGCGGATGGTTCAGCGACAGCTCGGCGGTGTCCTCCACGGTGATGACGCGCTCGGTTTCCGGCACGTAGCTGGTCAGTGCGTTCAGCAGCGAGGTCTTGCCCGAGCTGGTGCCGCCGGAGACCAGGATGTTGCAGCGGCCCAGCACCATGGCCTTGATGAGCGCCTGCATCGGTGCATCGAAGGTGCCCTTGGCCAGCAGCTCGTCGGGAGTGAAGGGATCCTTGCGGAACTTGCGGATGGACACCATCGGCCCGTCCACGGCCAGCGGCGAGATGATGGCGTTGAGCCGGCCGCCGTTGGGAAGGCGCGCGTCCACCATCGGATTGGAGTCGTCCAGGCGGCGCCCGATCGGGGCCAGGATGCGGCGCAGGATGCGCAGCAGGTGGGTATCGTCGGTGAAGCGCTGGGTCGCGCGGCGGAGCACGCCGCCCTGGGAGACGTGCACGTCCTTGAAACCGTTGATCAGGATGTCCTCGATCGTCGGATCGTGCAGCAGGTCATCCAGCGGGCCGAAACCGGTGAGTTCCTTCACCAGCCCCTGGGCAACAGCCTGCATCTCCTCCTCGTTGATCGGGATGCGCCATTCCTGGATGAAGCTGACGGTCTGCACCTGCACCCAGCGTGCGATGGTGTCCGGCGCCCACGAATCGATGTCGATCCGCTCATCCTCGATGCTGTTGAGCAGATGCTCATGCGCGGCCGACAGCACCTTCTGGTACTGCTCGGTCTGCACGAACGGTGGGCTGGCCGGTGCGCTTTCAGGCAGCACGGCACGCGCCATGGCGTTGGGAAACAGGGTCACTTTGTCTTCCATGGCGTTCCACCCAGGGCAAGGGCAAGTCTTTCCCGCAGGCCGGGCGGCAGGGCCGGGCCGGCGGCCGGGTCCAGTCGCGCCACCAGCGGGGCGAGGGCGCGCAGGTACGGATCGCGCGGGGCATCCTGCAGCAGCAGGTGGCCATGGCTGGCCGCGGCCCGCACGCGCGGGCGCTCGGGCAGGGTGGCCAGCAGGGGCAGTTCGAAGCGTCGTGCGATCTGTTCCGGGGTCAGGCCGCTGTGTTCGTCATGGCGGTTGACCACCAGCTGCAGCCGGCTTTCGCGTTCGCGCTGCCCGCTCAGGTGCTTGAGGGCGTGGTCGAGCGACACCAGGGTGGCGATGGCGGTATCGGCGACCAGCCAGATCTCATCGGCCTGTTCCAGCAGCAGCGGCGGCAGTTGGCGCAGCGGGCAGCCGCCGGCATCGCACAGTACGCTGGTGAACACCCCGCGCAGGCGCTGCAGCAGGGCGCCCGGGTCGGACGGCGGCACGGCATCGCTGCCGCTGGCACGGTCGAGCAGGACCAGGCCACTGGTGTGCCGGGCCATCGCCGTGCGCGCCAGCGTGGCGTCGATGCGGCTGGCGTTGCGCAGTGCATCCTCGTAGTGGAAGCGGCTGTCCAGGTTGAGGTACAGCGCGAGGTCACCCGCCGGCTGCGCCAGTTCCATCAGCAGGCCATCGGTTCCGGCGGCATCGTCGGCGTCGCCACGCTGCTGCTGCGCGAGCACGGCCAGATGGGCCGCCAGCGTGCTGGTGCCGACGCCGGCGCGCACGCCCAGCAGCAGGATGAACCGCGCCCGGTGCGAGGGCTGGGCGGCGGCTGCGGCACGCGGCGAAAGTGCACGGCGCAGGGCGGCTTCGATGCCGGCGTTGTCACTGTCCAGGTCGAGTACGTCGCGCAGGCCGGCACGCAGGGCCATCACCACGCCTTCCACCTGGCTGTTGCCGGTCGCCCCCACCGCCACCAGGTTCAGGTCGGGCTGGGTCTGCTGCAGTTGCGCGGCCAGCACCATGGACGAGGCCGCGTATTCGGGACGGAAGTCGAGCAGGACCAGGCCATTGGCACCGCGCTGCAGGTCCTGCGCGGAGGTGGGCTGCGCACTGTCCTGCCAGTGCAGCACTGCCGATGCCGGCAGCCGTGCCGCCAGCCGGGGCAGCAGTTCACGATCGACGCCGTACAGGACCAGGTTCATCGGTGGTCCCGAGGCATGCAATGGCTGGGCGGTGGCGTAGGGCATGGGCGTGGGGTCCGCAGCATCGGGTCAGCGCGAGAATCCGGGTACCGGGTCCTGGCTGACCGGACCCAGCAGCCACGCACCCCATTCGGGCAGGTGCGGGCGGGATTCGCGGTCGCCGGGCAGCGGCAGTTCGGTGTTGCGGGCCAGCGGCTGCACCAGGCGCGGGGTGACGATGATCACCAGCTCCTTGTCCTGGCGCTTGTAATCCAGGTTGCGAAAGAACGAGCCGATGATCGGCAGGTCACCGAGCATCGGGATCTTGTTCACCGTGGAAGCGACGGTGGAACTGACCAGGCCGCCGATGACGAAGCTCTCGCCGTCGCCCAGCTCGACCGTGGTATCGGCACGGCGCGTGCTGATGGAGGGAATCTGCACGCCGTTGAGGGCGATCGCGTTGGTGTAGTCCAGGTCACTCGCTTCCGGTGCGACCTTCAGCGCGATGCGGTTGGCCGACAGCACGGTGGGGGTGACGGTCAGGCCGATGCCGAACGGCTTGTAGGTGACGGTGGTGGTGCCCAGGCCCTGCGGCTCGAGGATCGGCAGCTCGCCGCCGGCCAGGAAGCTCGCGCTCTGGCCGGAAAGGGCGACCAGGGTCGGCTCGGCCAGCACGCGTGCCATGCCGTTGCTCTGCAGCAGGTCGACGTCGGCATTCCACAACCCGTTGGTGGAACCGAACACCAGCCGGAATGCCGAGGAAATGGGTGATTCGGCTTCGTTGCTGCTGTTGCCTTCCTGCATGCCGGGCAGGATGCCGGTGTTGCCCGGCAGGATGCCGCCGGGGCGGGCGAAGCCATAGGCAAAGCCGCCGTTGCGGTTCTGGAAGCTGATGCCGATCTGCTTCAGCGCGGTCTTGTTGAACTCGACCACCTTCACTTCCACCTGCACCACGCCGCCACTGGCGATGGTGGAGGCGTCGGCCAGCATGCCTTCCTTGCCCAGCGCCATGGCAGCGGTCTTCTGCTCCTGCATGTGGGACAGCATGCTGTCGCTGCTTCCCTGCAGCAGGCCCTGCTGGTCCTGCTGGGTGAACACCAGGCCGTTGCGTCCGGCATCGGCGGCACCCTGCACGGCGCTCTGCACGCGGACCTGCAGTCGCTGCGGCTCGCTCTGCTTGCGGTGCCACAGCAGCAGGGTGGTGGTGCCGGGCGCCTTGCCCACCAGCAATGCCTGGCGCTGGCCGCGCAGCATCACCACATCGGCCACGCCCGGATCGGCGATGGCCACCCGTTCCAGGTCGGCCGGCAGGGTCCACGGTCGCTGTTCGCGGGCCTGCAGCACCAGCTCATCTGCCGCCACGCCCGTGCCGGGCGCCAGCAGCACCAGCAGCAGGGCCAGCCAGCGTTGGCGGGCGGTCGGGCGAGGATGCGAGCGATGTACGGTCATGGAAGGTCTCGGGGGCAGGTCAAAGGGAACTGCGGGGGGCTGCACTGTCGCCACGGATGATCTCGATGCCGGCCGGGCGCGCGGCTGCACGACGCGGTGCGGCCGCGCGCGGCGCTGCGTCGGCCACCGGCCGCGGTCGCGCGGAAGCGCCTGCCAGGCCGTCGCCGTCGATGCCGGCATAGGCGTTGTTTTCGGGGCGCTGCAGTGCCTGCTGCTGTTCGGTGTCCAGGCCGCGCAGCGGATCCAGCACGCCGCGTGCCTGCGGGAACAGGGCGACGTCGGGCAGTCCCGCGTCGGCCGGGTTGCGCAGCGCCAGGTAGAGCTTGCCCTGCTGGGCGCCCAGCAACAGGCGGTTGGCCTCGTCCACCGGCACTGCCAGCACCGCGCTGCGCGCCGGTTGGGTGGCATCGTTGTGGCTGCTGGCGCTCGAGCTGCCGGTAATGTCGGCGGCGCGCGGGTCGTCGCCCTGCGCACTGCCGCCGTTGTCAGCGCTGGCCTGGCCCGGGTCCACGGCGATGTCCTGCTGGCCGTAGCTCAACACCCGCAGGCGGGACAGCAGCAGGCGGGTCTGGGCCAGTTCCGGCTGGCCGTTCGCGCTGTTGCTGGTGCTGCGCAGGTTGAGGAACACATCGACGAAATCGCCGGGCAGGATGCGGTTGCCCGCGCCCACCAGCTCATCGACCGGCACCGCCAGTGCGCGCTCGCCGGGACGAAGCTGCAGCGAGAAACCCTGGGCAAGCAGGCTGCGGTTGACCGTAGTGCCCTCGGCGATGTCCTGCACCGGCACCTTGCCCAGCACCGAGGCCAGGTCGGACGACGCGCCGGGCTCGGCCGCAGTGCGCTGGGCCAGGCGCACGCCATCGGCGCGGATCGGCTCGCCGGCCGGCAGGCGGGCCACGGCTTCCACCACGGTGACGGTGCGCGCATCGCTGGTGGAGGCTGCCATGGGCGCGGTCGCCGTGGTGGCGGGCTTGCGGCCCACCATGAATGCCACCACGGCAAGCAGTAGGGCCAGGGCGATCAGTGCGATGGCGGCGATGCGGGTCAACTTGAGCATGGAACCATCTCCTGGAACCGGTCGTCAGTTGCTGCCGAGGTCGAGCTGGGCGACCGCGACGCTGCGGATGGGGGCCTTCATCACCCAGCCGTACAGCGTGCCGGTGCCAGGAAGGAAGGGGTGGCTGGAATAGTCGTAGCTGACCGTGACGGTCACGCACTGCGCGCTGGCCAGGCCGCTGCAGGCGGCAGGCGGCGATACCACGATGGCGCCGGCGCCGCTGCCCGTGCTGCTGGCCGAGCCGCAATCGGGATCCTGGCCCGAGAACTGCAGCAGCCACTGCATCGAGCGGCGCGCGGCCGAGCACGCGGCGACGCGGCGCTCGGCGGTGCTGCCGAAACGCAGCGATGCGCGCGCACCCTCGGCCGATGCGGTGGCCAGGGTCTGCTGCGCGGCCATGATCATCACGCCCGAGAAAGTGAGCATCAGCAGCGGGATGAAGCCGAGCATCATCATCAGCGCGTACTCGACGGTGATGACGCCGCGTTGGCGATGGCGTCCGATCATCCTCATGGCATGACTCCCTGGGTCGAGGCCAGGACCCAGCCGATGGCGGCGAAGGCCAGATAGGCGGCGTAGGGGATGCCCTTGCGTCCCTGGCGGGCGAGGTGCATGTCCTGGATGGCCGGGCGCGCCTGCCAGTGCGCGCTCAGCCGCGCGCAGTGCAGGTGCAGGCGTGGCGGCACCCAGGGCACTACCCGTCGTGCGCTGATCACCAGTACCGAATGCAGGCCTGCCACCAGGCTTGCGGCGATCCAGATCGGCAGCAGGGCGTTCCAGCCCAGCAGCAGGCCCAGCACGGCGAAGAACTTGACGTCACCGGCGCCCATCCAGCCGAGCGCGTAGAAGGGCAGCAGCGATGCCAGCCCCAGCGCGGCGCCCAGCAGGTGCACCCACCATGGCAGGTGCGGGCCGGAAAACTGGCCGGCGACGATCAACGGGAGGGCAAGCGCGCACGCTCCGGCCAGCCAGGCGTTGGGGACACGGCGGGCATACAGATCGCTGATCGCGATGTGCAGGCTCAATCCCATGGCCAACAGCCCCAGTAGCGTCATCCCACACCCTCAGCGTCCTTCAATGGACAAGTACGTGAAACTGAAACCGCCATCGAGGTTGCGCGGAGGCAACCCACGATGGCATGGCGGCTCACTCCGCAGCGGTTGTGGCGTTCTCGGCGGTCTTGGTGAGCGCGGTAAACAGCGAAGTAAAGAACGAGGTGATCTGTTCCTTGCCGACCACGACCAGGATGCCGGCGATGACCGCCGCCAACAGGCCATATTCCAGCGCGGTCACGCCGTCTTCTTCGTTGAGGAATCTGCGGATGGATGCGTTCATGACGGTTGTCTCCCTATACCAGTCAGGTTTAGCTGTATTACCCGGTTTGAATGGGCGCCCGGCTCCGCCGGGTCCATCCATGGACCCCCGCCTTCCTGGCAGGGGGACAGGGCGGGACATTCCCCTCCCTGTTTATTCGTCGTGATCCAGAACCCGGGGAGCAGCTGCCACGCGACCACCATGGCGCGGCGTCCGGCCGCGGGTCGAGTGTCTGCTGGTGGCGTGCTTTCGCATGTTTCCCCCTGGGTGAGGCCGCTGTTGCCTGGCCGGATCACCATGGCTTCGACTCTTGCCCGAATGGCGCGGTGCCGCAAGCCCAATCAATATGCAAATTCGGCACAAAACCATTTTCACGTGAAGAAAAGCGGCCGTTTGCGTGAAGAAAAAACGTTGCCCGACAAATCCGTTCATTTGGATCGAGAAAATCGCCGGGAGGCGTTGCCGCATGCGAATTCCGTGCCATTCGGCGGCCTGTTTGGAAACAGGAAGAATTAATGGTTAACGTAATGCGTCACTGTTTACGGGCGCTGATTTACACGCAATACTCAGGTGCATTCGACAAGCAAGCGTGGCAGCCGACCTGCATTGATAGCCGGGACGGTGAATGGACTACGGCGCGCGCCCTGTCAGGCAGTGGGGGCGGCGGATACGGACTCATGGGGGACGACACTGTCATGGAAGGTGGGGTGGGCGATATCGAAGGCGGCCAGCTCGACGACGGCGAACTGCGGTCGATCGACCTGGCGACGCTGAGCGGTGTGCTTCGCGTCTGCGATGTGGAGCTGCTGCTGCTCGACGGCAACGGCCCCAGGGCTGCCTTCTCTTCGCGCGTGCACGACGAAGCGCTGTTCTGCAGCATCACCTGCGGCTTCCATTGCCGCGGGCGCTTCATGCTGCCCCCGGACTGGGCGATGCTCGGGTTCGTGCATGCCACCGATGAGGTGCAGAGCTGGTGCCACGGCGTGCCGATGGTGGCGGGCATGTCATTCACCGTGCTGCCGGAAGGCATCAGTGAATTCACGCTCAGCGCCGGCACCCGGATCACGGCCATGCTGCTGCCGGTGGCGCGGGTGCAGCGCAAGCTCACCGAACTGAGCCTGCGCAGCACGCCGCCGGCCGGCCAGGCCCTGAGCCTGGTGCAGCTGCCCGTCGACAGCCAGGCGCTGGCCAACCACTACCTGCAGCTGCACGCGCAGCTGGGGCAGGGCACCGCCCTGCAGCCGGAAGAGACCGACCGCCTGCTGCATGAACACATCCAGGCGCTGCTGGCGGCGGGGCCCGGCGATCGGCCCGGCTTCACCCGGGCGCGGCGGACGCACTACCTGATCGCGCAGCGGGCCGAGAACTTCATGCGGCTCAACCTGCGGCGCAACATATACATGAATGAAATCTGCGATGCGGCCGGGGTCAGCGAGCGCGGCCTGCGCTATGCGTTCGAGGACCTGTTCGGCGTGTCGCCCAACCGCTACCTGTCGATGCTGCGGTTGTGCGCGGCGTGCCGCAGCCTGTCGATGGCCGATTCCAGCCGCCGCTCGGTCAAGGCCATCGCGCTCAGCTGCGGCCTGTGGGATCTGTCCCGGTTTGCCGACAACTACCGCAAGGTGTTCGGCGAACTGCCACGCGACACCCTGATGCGTTCGCCCGCGCAGATCGGCCAACCGGCCTGAAACCAGCGCGCTGCCGAATCTGCATATCCGCCTGCCGAATCCGCCCGTGGCTTTGCCGGAATGCGCGATTGCCGTGCCGGAATGAAGTGCCCCGCCAACGTTGAAACCGCTGAAATGTCAGTCACGTGCCGACCGGCATGCCCACTGGATTTCAAGTCGTTCGTCAACGGGGGAAGTGCTCATGAACCGCATTTACCGGCGTGTATGGAACCGCCAGCTCAATGCTCTTGTCGTGGCCTCGGAACTGGCCACCGGCGATGGCGGGGCAACCACGCTCCGCGATCCGCAATCGAAACTGCTGGTGCCCAGCGCACTGGCCCTGGCACTGCTCAGTGTCCTCGCCAGCGGCACAGCGGCCGCCAGTGAAGCCAACCAGTCACTGCGTGACCTGCAGGCACTGGCGGCCAAGTACACCCAGACCATGCCGGTGAAGGTCGATGCCGAAGTGGCACTGGCCGCCGCCGCACGCCAGGCGCAGACCAGCCCGGCCATCAGCACCGATGCGCGCATCGGGCTGCAGCTGAGCACCACCGGCCTGCCAGTGGTACGCGATGTGCTGCCGGCCACGGTCAAGGTTTCACTGGGCGCCGGCAAGGCGCCGCAGCAGGTGGCCGCGCCGGGCGTGGCGGCCGATGTGCGTGCGTCGGTCGGGCTGGGCAGCAGCACCCGCGTCGAAGCCGCCGTCGCGGCGCAGCTGGCCCCGCAGGCGCAGGCACCGCTCGCCGTGGCCACCACGGCCGCCGCCAAGGCCCAGGTGGGCGTGGCGGGCACGCCGGTTGCGGCTCTCGACACCAAGGCCACCATCGCCGCAAACGTGGCGGCAACGCCGACCACGTCGCTGTCCGGCCTGAAGGCCGCGGTCGATGGCCAGGTCGATGCAAAGCTGGCGCTGGCCGGCCATGCCATCGAAGGGCAGGGCAAGGTAGGCGCTGCGGCGTCGGCCACGCTGCCGGCCAAGGAGGAACTGCCGGGCGACACCGATGATCGTGCACTGACTGCCGGGCTCGAAGGCACCGTCGCCGGCAAGGTGCGCGTGCTGGGCCCGGATGGCGAGGCGGTCATCGCCGACCGCAATCTGAAACTGGCTGGCAGCACGGTGGTGGGCGCGCAGACCAGTTCGCTGGGCCTGGGTGGCCTGCTCACCGGCGTCGGCAGTGCGCTGAACGGTGTCGGCGGTGCCGTCGGCAGCCTGGTCAACGGCGATCTCAACGGCACGGTCGGCAACCTGGGCGGTGCCGTGGGCGGCCTGCTCGGCAACACGCTCGATGGCCTAGGCCTGACTCAGCCTTCAGCGATTCCGCCGGACAGCCCGAAGGCGCCCGCAGCAGCTGATCCGAATGCTGGCCTGATCATCGGCACCGGCGGCCTGGTCGGTGGTGTCAGCGCGTTGATCGGCCCGACCACCGCCAGCCTGTTCGGCGGCACCGGCTACCTCTCCAACGGCAACCTGAAGGTCAGCACCGCCAACGTGATGCAGACCTATTCCGCGGTCAACGTGCTGGGCATTCCGCTGGTCAACGCCACACCGGTCGGCACCACCCTCAACGGCCTGGGCGGTGCAGTCACCGGAGGCAATTCCCACCTCACGCTGATCGGCGGCGTCACCTCGGACAGCTACATCTACAACATCAACAACGGCAACCCGGGCGGGCTGCTCGGCCTGCTGCTGCCGGGCCAGTCGCCGGACTGGGCCGCCAAGTGCCTGGACATCGGCCTGGCCGATATCTCCTGCTGGGCGGTCAATCCGGCGCAGGACTACCAGGTGCTGATGGGTGACGGCGCCTTCGCCAACGGTTCCAGGGAAGTGGTGATCGGCGCCAACGCACGCCACGAACTGCCCAAGGTCGATGCCAGCGTCGCCTTCCCCGGCAACGGTACCAACGATCCAACCAACCCCACCGGCGTGCCCACCGCGGACTATGCCGCGCGCATGGGCCATTCGGTGATCGTCGGCGACAGCGCTTCCGGCACCGCCAACGGGCAGACCCTGCTCGGCGCCGAGGCAACCTCCGACAAGGCCAATTCGGTGGCGCTGGGCTACCGCTCGGCCGCACTGCGCGGCGCGCAGGCCAGCTACAGCGCATACGGCCTGACCGCAGCGCAGGTGTCGGCCGGTGAAGTGTCGGTGGGCAGCGCCGACGGCGGCGAGCGGCAGATCACCAACCTGGCCGCGGGTAGTGCCAACACCGATGCGGTCAACGTCGCCCAGTTGAGGGGCGCGATCAGCCAGATCGATGCACTGGGCGACGTCGCCGTGACCTACGACCTCGACGCCAACGGCGACCCGGACTACCGCCGTGTCACGCTGGGCAATGGCACCGGCACCACCACCCTGGGCAACCTGGCGGCAGGTGCGATCAGCGCCACCAGCACCGAAGCGGTCAACGGCAGCCAGCTGTTCGCCAGCAACGATGCGATCACGCGCTTCTTCGGTGGCCGCACGGCCTTCGACCCGGCCACCGGTGCCTTCACCGCACCGCTGTTCGAGATCAGCACCATCTCCGCAGACGGCGCGATCGCGCAGGGCGCGTACGAAAACGCCACCGATGCCTTCGACGCCGTCGATGGCTCGCTGGTGAACCTCAACACGCAGATCAACGACATCCGCAACGGCGGCACCAAGTACCTGCGGGTGAACTCCACCGGCGTGGAAGCCGTGGCCACGGGCAGCGACTCCATCGCCGTCGGCAGCAACGCGCAGGCCACTGCCGCCAACAGCATCGCCGTCGGCGCAGGCAGCCTGGCCGACCGTGACAACACCGTCTCCGTCGGCGCCGCCGGTGCCGAGCGCCAGATCGCCCACGTCGCCGCAGCGACCGAGGCGACCGATGCGGTCAACCTGGGCCAGCTGCAGGCATCGGAGGAGGGCGCGCTGCGCTACGACCTCAACGCCGATGGCAGCGTGGACTACGCCAGCGCCACGCTGGGCCAGGGCGGCACCGCCACCACCCTGCGCAACCTGGGCCCGGGCGAAGTCAGCGCGCTCAGCAGCGAAGCCATCAATGGCGCCCAGCTGTTTGCCGCCAACCAGACCGTGGCCACCCACCTGGGCGGCGGTTCGACGGTGGATGGCAATGGTGTGGTCACCGCGCCGACCTACAACATCAACAACGTCGCCGCCAACGGCACCATCAGCCAGGGCAGCTACAACGACGTGGGCAGTGCCTTCGATGCGGTGAGCACTTCGCTGGCCAACGTGGTCGACCAGACCGACGACCTGGACAAGCGCGCCGTGAAATACGATGTGGATGGCAATGGCGACATGATGGATTCGGTCACCCTCAACGGTACCGGTGGCGCTGCAGTGAGGCTGACCAACGTGGCCGCCGGCAGCATCCAGGCCGGCAGCAGCGATGCCATCACCGGCGACCAGCTGTTCGCCACCCACGCCACCATCGCCAGCTACTTCGGCGGCAGCACCACCTACGACGGCACCACCTCGCAGTGGACCGCGCCGTCCTTCAGCATTTCCAGCATCGCCACCGACGGCAGCATCTCGCTCAACGACTACAGCAACGTCACCGCCGCCTTCTCGGCGGTCGACGGTTCGCTGCGCACGCTCAACCAGCGCATCCTCAACGGCAGCGCCAGTCCCTACCTGGCGGTCAATTCGGCTGCCGCCGCAGCGACCGCGACCGGCGACGAGGCGGTGGCGGTGGGTCCGCAGGCCAGCGCGGCCGGTGCCTCCAGCGTGGCCGTCGGCAACGGCGCCAGCGCCAGCGCCGACAACAGCGTAGCCCTGGGCAGTGGTTCGGTCGCCAGCGTCGGCGCACAGACCGGTTACACCGGCGCCTACGGCGAAGCCGGGGCCAGCAACTCGGCCGGTGAAGTCTCGGTGGGCAGCAGTGGTGCCGAGCGCAAGATCACCAACGTGGCCGACGGTTCCGATGACCACGACGCCACCAACGTGGGCCAGCTGAACAACGGCGTGAACTACGCCATCGACCAGTCCAAGGCCTACACCGACCAGAAGATCCAGAACATCACCAACGTGGCGGGCAGTTTCCGCGCCAACAACAGCAACAACCTGGCCGACCCGGCCGCGACCGGCGCCAACTCCGCCGCCGGTGGTGCCGGTTCCACCGCCGCCGGGGCCAACTCCACTGCGCTGGGCAATGGCGCGCAGGCGCAGGCCGACAACTCGGTGGCGCTGGGCGCCGGCTCCGTCGCCAACCGCGCCAACACGGTGTCGGTGGGCGCTGCCGGTGCCGAACGCCAGGTGGTCAACGTGGCCGACGGCACCCAGGCCACCGATGCGGTCAACGTGCGCCAGCTGCAGGCATCGCAGCAGGGCACGCTGCGCTACGACACCACCGTCAACGGCGACACCAACTTCAACAGCGTCACCCTCGGCAGCACCACCAGCGGCCCGACCACCGTGCGCAACGTAGCCGCCGGTACCGCCGGCACCGATGCGGTCAACGTCGACCAGCTGAGGGCCGGCATGTCGCAGACCCTGGACTGGTCCAAGGCCTACACCGACGAGCGCATGGGCGGCTTCGAGCGCGAACTGCGCAAGACCGACAACCGCGCTTCGGCCGGCATCGCCTCGGCCATGGCCACCGCCGCACTGCCGCAGCCCAGTGAAGCGGGCCGCAGCATGGCCTCGTTCGCGGCGGGCAGCTACAACGGCGAATCGGGCATGGCGCTGGGTATTTCCGGTGTCTCCGAAGGCGGCCGCTGGATCTACAAGTTCAGCGGTTCCACCAACACCCGTGGCGAAGCCGGCGTAGCCGTCGGCGCCGGCATCCAGTGGTAAGCGCGCGGGGCGGGGGGGGGGGCCGCCCCGCCCGCCCCCCCCCCCCCCCCCGCCCCCCGCCCCGAGTACATC